>NZ_DASSVG010000001.1:0-6941 GCF_035706265.1 Ramlibacter sp.
CATGGGCGGCCGCGGCGGCGGCGCCGGCGCTCACGGTGCCCACCAGGGTCTCGGTGTCCGGCTGTTCGCGCGGCAGGTCGAACAGGTGGAAGGGCGGCTGATCGGGGCGCTTGCGCAGCAGCAGCGGCCGCGCCACGTTGAACACCGGCACCCCGTTGATGGTGCGCCCTTCGAGCGTGCCGCGGTGCGCATGGCCGTGGAAGACGGCGTCCACGGGATAGCGCAGCAGCGGCTCCTCCAGCCGGCTGCTGCCCAGGAAGGGAAAGATGTCCATCGGCTCGCCTTCGACGGTGCCGCAGATCGGCGAGTAGTGCAGCAGCGCGATGCGCCGCGGCGTGCGCAGCTTGGCGAGCGCCGCCTCGAGCTTCATCGCCTCGTGCAGCGCCTCCTGCACGAACATCTTGATCAGGGGCTCGCCCCAGGCGCCCAGCGAGCCGCGGCCGAAGCCGCCGGCGAAGCCCTTGGCACCGGCGATGCCCACGCCCTCGATCTCGCAGGCTTCGCCATCGAGCACGCGCACGCCGGCCTTCTTCAAGGTCTCGCAGACCAGCTCCGGCACACCCGATTCGAAATCGTGGTTGCCCAGCACGGCAACCACAGGCACCTTCACGCCGCTGAGTTCGTCGGCGAGCACGTGCGCTTCGTCCGCAGTGCCGTAGTCGGTGAGGTCGCCGCACAGCAGCAGCGCATCGGCCGTTTCCACCGCCTGGGCGAAGAAGGCGCGCAAGGTGCCGGCGGATTCCTTGGTGACATGGAGGTCGCCGACGGCGGCGAAGCGCACGGTGCTGGGGGACTTGCTCATGGCCCGCCATGCTGCCGCGCCTGGCGCGGCCGCGGGATCGTCCATCCGTGCGGACGCCTGTAGGCGGGCGCCGACGATCGATGAGGTGTTCTGTCAGGTGGGTTTCAGCGTGGCCGCCGAGATTGAGATGCTGGGCGGCGGCCTAACTTGCGAGCCATGTACTCCACCATGGCCCTCGCACCTTCGCTGGAAGAGGAAGTCGCGCCCGAGACCGCCGCGTTCTACCGGCGTGCCCTGCAGACGCTGGTGGATGCCGGCGTTCCCTTCCTCGTCGGCGGCGCCTTCGCGCACGCCTGCTTCACCGGGATCCGCCGCGCGACCAAGGATCTCGACCTGTTCATCCAACGCCGCCATTTCGAGCGCGTCGCCGAGCTGATGCGCGCGCAGGGCTGGGACGCCGAGATGACCTACCCGCACTGGCTCGCCAAGGTCTACGACGGCGAGGAATTCATCGACCTGATCTTCAACTCGGGCAACGGCGTGGCGCCGGTGGACGAGCGCTGGTTCCGCAACAACGCCGTGGCCGATGTGCTGGGCGTGCCGGTGCGCATCGCCAACATCGAGGACGGGCTGCTGTCCAAGTCCTTCATCATGGAGCGCGAGCGCTACGACGGCGCCGACGTCGCGCACCTGCTGCAGGCCAACGCGGAGCGGCTCGACTGGCCGGGCCTGCTGCAGCGCTTCGGCCCGCACTGGCGCGTGCTGCTGGGGCACCTGACGCTGTTCGGCTTCATCTATCCCGGCGAGCGGCACCGCATCCCCGCCTGGGTGATGCAGGAGCTGATGACGCGCCTGGCCGCCGAAGTGCGCCAGCCGGCGCCGGTGGACCGGCACGTCTGCGCCGGCACGCTGCTGTCGCGCGAGCAGTACCTGCACGACGTGGAGCAGCTCGGCTACGTGGACGGCCGCCTCACCGCCGCCAGCACCATGAGCGAATCGGACGTGGCGAGCTGGACGGCCGCCATCCCGGGGCGCCAGCCCGTGCCCTCGGCGGACGGCGGCGAGGTCCCCCACGCGCCCGGCCACGCCTGAGCCCGCGCGCTTAGGTATTTTCCCCAGCGCCCTTACTGAATCGACCGCCTGTTCGGCGGCCCCACGAGTTGTCACACTCCGATACATTCATAGAACGTCGTTGGAGGGGACCAGAGCGATCGCGCAGCCAGGCGCACCCTGTCCCAAGGAAGGAAAACAGAGAGATGGTCACCATGCAAGCCAGCGAGCACGCCCGCCTGCTCGAAGTCCTGTCGGAGCGTTTGCTCACCGACTTCACGCAGGCAATGTGGCGGCAAGTGTTCCTCGGCCCCGGCTACGAGCGCATCCGCTTCGAGCGCGAGACGGTCACCTTCCTCTGCACCGACACGCTGGATTTCGACTGGACCCCGCAGGAGATCGAGACCCTTGCGGAGCGCTACGAGGGTCGCGTGGAGCGTTGCGACAACCGCGTCGTGCTGGTGTTCCCGCGCGCCCGCGACGCTCTGCAGATGGCCCTGCTGCTGCAGCGCACGGCCACCTGCAGCCTGCGCACTGCGCTGCTCACGGCCAACTGCACCTGCGCGGTGTTCGAGGTCGAAGGCCGCGAGCGCCGACTGACCATCGGCAGCGAGGTGCGGCAGGCCAGCACCTGCGCCGACCGCGGCGTGCCGGGCACGATCCACATCGCCGCCGAGACCTACCGCTGCCTCGGCCCGTCCAACGAATGGCAGCCCCGTTCGGCGCTGGTGGCCACCGAGCTGCAGGGCGAGGAGGTGACGGCGGCCGCGATCACGCTGGCGCCTTCGCCGCGTGCGGCGCTCAGCACCTTCGCCGGGCTCGGGTTGACCTGAAGTTCACGCTGCCGGTTCGTGCACCGCGTCGCCCCAGGGCGACATGATCGCGGTGCAGCCCATGTTGCGCGTGCCCTCGCGCAACACCCCCGCGGGGCAGGCGAAGGCGTAGGGGAACACCATGCGGCGCGCCGTCGTCGTCGGCATCTCCTCGGCCAGCGCGCGGATGATCTCCCGCGGCAACAGCCGGTCGGCCACGACCTGGCCGCCGCCGCTCACGTCGATGCGCGGCTGGTGGAAGGCATCCTCCAGGCTCATGCCGTGGGCCATCAGGTACGAGCTCAGTTGCAGCACGGCCCCGAGGATCTTGCGGCCGCCCGAAGCACCGAGTGCGAACCGGCGCCCATCGGCGCCCACGCCCACCACCGGGCAGTAGTTGGCGAGGCAGCGCTTGTCCGGCGCCAGCGAGTTGGGCTTGCCCGGCTCGGGGTCGAACCACATGATGCCGTTGTTCAACAGCAGGCCAGTCGAGGGCGAGACCACCCTTGAGCCGAAGATCGACAGCAGGGTCTGCGTGACGGCGCAGAGGTTGCCGTCGCGGTCGACCACGCTGAAGTGCGTGGTGCAGCCGGGTGCCTTGGGCGATTCGCTGTCGCCCATGTTCGACAGCCGGTTGCGGAACGCTGCATCGAGCGCGCGGGCCATGGCGCGGTAGGCGTGCGCATCGGGCGTGCCGCCGGGGTCGCCCAGCTCGCGCTCCAGCATCTGCAGCGCCTGCGCGAAAGTCGGGCCGCCGGTCAGGCCGGGCGCGGCGTAGACCTGGCCGCCGCGATAGGGCACCGCCAGCGGCTCCACCCACTCGGCTTCGTACGCGGCGAGGTCCGCCTCGCTCAGGCAACCGCCCTTGGCGCGCACGTCGCGCACCAGGGCGCGGGCGACCTCGCCCTCGTAGAAGGCGCGCGGCCCGTCGTCGGCGATCTGCTGCAGCGTGCGGGCCAGCGCCCGCTGGTCCAGGTGGCGCTCGGCCGAGCCGTTCCAGGCGCCCACGATCGGCCACTTGCCGTCGTCGAGGAACATTGCCGCCGCATCGGGGTCGAGCGACAGCGGCTGCGCGGTGGAAGCCGTGACCAGCCCCGAGAACCAGTCGACCAGCATCCCCTCCTGCGCCAGCCGCACGGCGGGCGCCAGCAGTTCGCGCCATGCCTTCCTGCCATGGCGGGCGTGCGCGAGGCCCATGCCGGAGACGACGCCGGGCACGGCCACCGCGGTGGCGCCCTGCACGTTGCGGTCGTCGACCACGCAGCGCCAGGGGAACAGGTCGGAGCTGCGGCCATCGGGCGTGAGCGGGTAGTCGGCGGGGTCGAGCTCGCGCGGCGAGCGCATGCCGAAGTTCACCACCTCGGCCCGGCCTTCCGCCGCCCGCCACAGCACCATGCAGCCGCCGGCGGCGGCGCCGCTCATCCAGGGCTCGAGCACGCCGAGCGCGAACGAGGTGGCCACCGCCGCATCGACGGCGTCGCCGCCCGCGGCCAGCACCGAGGCGCCGACGGCCGCCGCCTTCTTGTGCTGCGAGGCGACCACGCCGCCTTCGCCGGCGAGCACCGTCTTGCGCACCACCTGCGCATCCGAGAAGTTGTCGATCATGTCTCCCTCCTTATTGCGGCTGCTGCACGTAACGCGCGATCTCGGCATGGGTGGCGAACCACACCCGGCCGAGGTTGCGTGCGTGCAGGATCAGCTCCTCCAGGATCCAGATGCGCGAGCGGTAGCCGCTGATGTGCGGATGCATGGTGAGCTGGAAGATGCCGCCTTCGCGGTAGGCCGCGTCGAGCTCGCGGCGGAAGATGTCGAACACGCTGGCGGGCGGGGTGTAGGGCCGCAGGCCCGCGAAGCGGTTCATGTTGAAGTACACGGCGTCGTCGCGGATCCATTCCACCGGCAGTTCGACGATGCCGCTCGGCGCGCCGTCGAGCAGCAGCTCGTAGCAGTCCACGTCCGCCATCAGCGAGGAGTCGTACTCCAGCCCCATGTCGCGCGCGATCGCCAGCGTGGCGGGGCTGAAGTCCCAGGAGGGCGTGCGGATGCCCACCGGCCGCTTGCCGGCGACCTTCTCCAGCGTGTCGGCGCTGCGCAGCATCAGCTCGCGCTCGGCGGCCTCGGGCAGCACGGAATTGCGCTCGTGGATCCAGCCGTGCAGCGCGATCTCATGGCCCTCGTCGGCGATGCGGCGCTGTTCGTCCGGGTAGAGCAGGGCCGTGACGGCCGGCACGTAGAAGCTGGCCCGCACGCCGTGCCGCGCCAGGATCTCCAGGATGCGCGGGATGCCTTGCCGGTTGCCGTACTGGCCCTGCGACAGCCGGCCGATCGACTCGCCGCCTTCGCGCAGCTCGTTGGTCTCGTGGTCGGAGTCGAAGGACAGCGCGATGGCGCAGCGGGCGCCGTCCGGCCAGTGGCTGGGCTTGAGGCTGCGGCCGGCCCGCACCCGGTTGACGATGCCGCGCCAGTGTTCCTCCGGCCATTGCCAGGGTTGCAGCGGCTCGCTCACTTCTTCGCTCCGGCGTGGATGCGCTGGGCGATCTCCTGCGCCGCCTTGGCCTCGCTGGCCACGAAGGCCGCGAACTCGCGCGGCGGCAGGGCCACGCCCTCGATGCCCTGCTGGTCGAACTGCGCCTTCACGTCCGGCTCCTGCAGCGCCGCGGCCACCGCGGCATGGATCTTCGCGACGATCTCCGGCGGCGCGCCGGCCGGCAGCCAGAGGCCGAACCAGTTCACCTTCTCGAAGCCGCGCAGGCCCTGTTCGTCCATGGTCGGCACCTCGGGCAGGCCCTTCCAGCGCTTCTTGCCGGTGAGCGCCAGCGCCCGCAGCCGCCCGCTCTGCACGTGCTGCAGGGCGATGTTGGTGCCGACGAAGAAGATGTCGATGCGCCCGGCGATCAGGTCGCTGGTGGCCTCGGGAATGCCCTTGTACGGCACCGAGAGGATGTCGATGCCGGACATCGCCTTCATCAGTTCGGCCGGGATGTGGCTGGCGGTGCCGTTGCCGGCGTTGGCGTAGGTGAGCTTGCCGGGGTTCTTCTTCGCCAGCGCGATCAGCTCCTGCAGGTTCTTCGCTTCCACACCAGGGTTCACCACCATGGCCTGACCGAAGTTCTGCGCCGCCAGCGTCACGTGGGTGAAGTCCTTGACCGGGTCGTAGGGCACGTTGTCGGCGAAGGGCGGGATGTTGACGTGCGAAGCGGTGGTGAAGAGCCACGTGTAGCCGTCGGCCGGCTGCTTGGCGACGTAGGCCGTGCCCACCAGCCCGCCGGCGCCGGCGCGGTTCTCCACGATGATCGGCTGGCCCAGCACCTCGTGCATCTTCGGCAGGATGGCGCGCACGATCAGGTCGGGCGGGCCGCCGGCGGGCGAGGGCACCACCACCTTGATCGGCTTGGTGGGGAAGTCGCGCGTCGCGGGCGCCCCTTGCGCGAAGGCGCTGGAGCCGGCGAGGGCCAGGGCGGCGAGGAGGGCGGTACGGCGGGTCGTGGGACGCATGGTTGCTCCTTCAGCCCACGCGCACGGGGGCCTGGCGTTCGATGGAAGAAAGGATGGCCTGCAGCACCGCCACGTTGTGCACGGCGTCGCCGCCGGGCGTGGCCACCGGCCGCCGCGCCGCGGCCTGGGCCGCGAAGTGCTCCAGTTCGGCGCGCTCGGTGCTGGTTTCGGCGAAGGTCTGCACCACCGGCGGCTGCTTGACGGTGATGCGTTCGGGATCGAAGAAGCAGGTCTTGAGCTGCCAGGTGTGCAGGTGCTCCACGTCGCCCACCTCGGCCCAGCCCCTGCTGCCGAACACCTGCAGGCGCCAGGTCTCCGCGGTGGCGATCACGGTGCCCAGGTAGCCGGTGGCGCCGCTGGCGAAGCGCAGCAGCATGGAGGTGGTGTCGTCGACGCCGAAATCCTGCGCCAGCCGGAAGCTCTGGGCCGTCACCTGCTGGATCGGGCCGGCGAGGTACAGCATGGCGTCGACCACGTGCACGCCGCGGCCCGTCATGCCGCCGGCGGGCACCTCCTCGCGGTCGTGCCGCCAATGCCCCTTGGGAAAGCGGTAGGCGCTCGGGCCGCAGAAGTTGCCTTCGAGGTGCAGCACGCGGCCCAGCGAGCCGTCTTCGACGAGCCGCCGGATCTCGCGCAGCGCCGGCTGGAAGCGCCAGTTGTAGCCCACGGCCAGCGTCACGCCGTGCTCGGCGCAGGCGCGGGCCGCGCGCTCGGCGCACGCCCTGACCGCCGCTTCCGCCTCGCGCGCATCCAGCCCGAGCGGCTTCTCGACGAACACGTGCTTCCCCGCCTTCGCCGCGGCGACGATCTGCCCGCAGTGCGCCGAATGCGGCGTGGCGAGC
>NZ_DASSVG010000002.1:0-10387 GCF_035706265.1 Ramlibacter sp.
GGTGAGTTGCGTGAAGCCGGCGCGCACGGATTCCGCCGCGCCTTCGATCAGGTAAGCCTTGAACGGGTCCATCCGGAAAGCTTACCAGCCCCCTGCTTCGTCGTCCCCGCGCAGGCGGGGACCCCGTTTTACGCGCAGGGCACGAAGCCCTCCGGAGACCGATCGCCCGTCATCCCACGCTGCAGGCGCAGGACGGGTTTGTCCGCCTCCGGAAGTAAAGGGGGAGGCGCGGGCGCGGCGACAGGTGGGGGCTGAGCGCTCATCCACGCCGGAGGACATGGAGGAGGCGGACAAACCCGGCCTGTGCCGGACCAGGGGCAACGAACGCAGCGCGGCACGGACGCAGCGGTCGACGCGGAATGCGGGAGCCCTGGATTCCCGCCTGCGCGGGAATGACGAAGACGAAAAAGCCGCCCGGAGAGGGCGGCTTTTTCGGGGGGCAGCAGCTTACTTCGCCGCGCCGCGCATCTTGCCCAGCGCGCCCTGGGTTTCCTTCCACAGCGCCACGCCCACGTTGGAAGCGATCTCGGTGTTCACCTTGGCCAGCTTGTCGCGCATGCGGCCGGCTTCGGCGGGCGACAGCTCGTTGACCTGCATGCCCTTGGCCTTCAGGTCGGCCAGCGCCTTGGCGCCCTCTTCCCGCGTGTCCTTGCGCTCGAAGTCGCGGCTCGCGCGCGCCGCATCGGCCAGGATCTTCTGTTCGTCCTTCGACAGGCCGTCCCACCACTTCTTCGACACCGTCACGATCCACGGGCTGTACACGTGGTTGGAGACCGTCAGGTACTTCTGCACCTCGTAGAACTTGGAGGACAGGATGGTGTTGTACGGGTTCTCCTGGCCGTCGACCGTCTTGGTCTCCAGCGCGCTGAACAGCTCCGAGAAGGGCAGCGGCACCGCGTTGGCGCCCAGCAGCTTGAAGGAGTCCAGGTACACGTTGTTCTGCATCACGCGCAGCTTGACGCCGTCCAGGTCTTCCATCTTCGTGACCGGGCGCTTGCTGTTGGTGAGGTTGCGGAAGCCGTTCTCCCAGTAGGTCAGGCCCACCAGGCCCTTCTCCTGCAGCTTGTCCATCACCTTCGTGCCCACCGGGCCGTCGAGGACGGCGTCGGCTTCCTTCGTGTTGTTGAACAGGAAGGGCGTGTCCCACAGCGCCATTTCCTTGGTGATGCCCACCAGGGTGGCGGTGGAGCCCACCATCATTTCCTGCGCGCCGCCGATCAGGGCCTGCTGCATCTGGACGTCGGAGCCCAGCGCCGCGGCGCCGATGGCGCGCACCTTCATCTTGCCCTGCGAGGCCTTCTCGACCTGCTCGGCGAAGAACTTGACGGCGCGGCCCTGGTTGCTCTGCTCGTTGAGGCCGTAGCCGAAGCGGATCAGGCGCGGCTTGATGTCCGCGGCGAAGCCGGCGCTGGAGGCCAGCAGGGCGGCGCCGGCGGCCACCGCGAGAATCGTGCGACGAAGGATTTGCATGGGATGCCTCTCTCTTTGGATGAAACGGGAATCAGCGCATCCACGCCACCGGTGCGATCACCAGCTGCGGGAATGCGACGAACAGGGCCAGGATCAGGACGTAGACCGCGAGGAAGGGGTTCACGCCCTTGATCACGTGGTGCAGGGGCAGCCGGCCGACGCCAGCCACGACGTTGAGGACGGTGCCCACCGGCGGCGTGATCAGGCCGATCGCACCATTGAGCACGAACATCAGCCCGAAGTAGACCGGGTCGATGCCGGCCTTCACCGCGATCGGCAGCATCACCGGCCCGAAGATCAGGATCGTGGGCGTGAGGTCCAGCGCGGTGCCGATCAGCACCAGCACGATCATCATCACCGTCATCAGCAGGCGCGGGCTGTGCACCAGCGGGCCGAGCCAGCCGGTCAGCGTCGCCGGCAGGTCGGCCAGCGTGATCATGTAGCTGGCCACCTGGGCGCCGGCGCACAGGAACATCACGATGGCCGTCGTCTTGGCGGCGCGCACCAGCACCGGCCCGATCTCGAGCCACTTCATCTCGCGGTGGACGAACAGCGCCACCACCAGCGCGTAGAAGGCGGCCACCACGGCGGCCTCGGTGGGCGTGAACACGCCCGTCTTCATGCCGCCGATGATGATGATCGGCATCAGCATCGCCCAGAAGGCCTTGCCGGTGGCGCGCAGGCGCTCGCGCATCGGCAGGGGTTCGCCCGCGGGCAGGTCCACCTTGCCCAGCACCAGCTTCCAGGTCACCAGCAGGCCGGCGCCCATGAACAGGCCCGGCACGATGCCGGAGAGGAACAGCGCGGAGATCGAGGTGTTGGTGGTGACGCCGTAGATCACGAAGGGCATCGACGGCGGGATGATCGGCGCGATGATGCCGCCGGAGGCGAGCAGGCCGGCCGACGTGGCGAGCGGATAGCCCTCCTTCTTCATCATCGGCAGCAGGATGGTGGCGAGCGCCGCGGTGTCCGCCAGCGCCGAACCGCTCATGGACGCCATCAGCACCGCGGCGCCGATCGCGACGAAGCCCAGGCCGCCGCGGATGTGGCCCACCCAGGCCTGCGCCATGTCGATGATGCGGCGGCTGATGCCGCCCGAGTTCATCAGCTCGCCGGCCAGGATGAAGAAGGGCACAGCCAGCAGCGGGAAGCTGTCGACGCCGGCCACCAGGTTCTGCGCCAGCAGCTGCGTGTCCCAGAACCCGAGCACCCAGGCCATGCCGGCGCCGGTGAGCACCAGCGCCAGGCCCATGTTCATGCCGACGCCCATCAGCACCAGCATGCCGAGCGAGAAGACGAGGAAGGCGAGCGCTTCAGGCGTCACAGGAACACCTCCGTGCTGCGCACTGCGGTGCGAGCCCGTCCGGGCGGCCGTGCGGGGCTCATCGTGCTCATTCCACTTCCGCCCCGTGGCCCAGGTCCAGCGGCTGGCGGCGCACCAGCTCGATCAGCGCCATCACGCCGATCGCGCTGCAGCTCAGGAAGGCCGGCAGCGGCAGCAGCGCCACCGGATACCCGAGCACCACCGAAGTGCTGTCCATCCCCACGATCACCTGCTGCCAGGCGCCCCAGGCCACCAGCACGCAGGCCAGCAGCACCAGCAGGCGGATCAGGACCGTCATCGCCGCCAGGGCGCGCGGCCGCTTCTGCAGCAGGCCCACCAGCGAGGTGAAGGCCATGTGTTCGCCCGCGGGATACGCCGCGGTCGCGCCGATGAACACCATCCACACGAACAGCAGGCGCGAGAGCTCCTCGCTGGCGGCGATGCCGCTGCCGAAGCCGTAGCGCAGCACCACGTTGATGAACACCGCGATGGCCATCACGCCCAGGCAGGCGGCCATCAGCCAGTGGGTGATGCGCTGGAAGCGCCCGTGCGCGAGCGGTGCGGTCATGCAGGCTCCTTGCCGTGCAGCCACGCGCTCACGCTGCGCTGCAGGTCGTCGAGCGGGGCGAGCGCATCCACGCGCAGCACGCCGGGCTCGCCGACCGGCGATTCGAGGGTGGCGAACTGGCTGTCGACCAGCGTGGCGGAAAAGAAGTGCGAGCCGCGCTCGGCCACGCGCTGTTGCGCGGCGGCGCGGTCGATCTCGAGGAAGACGAAGCGCAGGCCGGGCGCCGCGGCGCGCAGCCGCTCGCGGTAGGCGCGCTTGAGCGCCGAGCAGGTCAGCACCACGCCCTGCGGATGCGCGGCCAGTTGGCCGCCCAGGATCTCGAGCCACTGCGCGCGGTCGGCGTCGGTGAGCGCGATGCCGCGGCTCATCTTGTCGCGGCTGGCGGCGCTGTGGAAGTCGTCGCCCTCGATCAGCGGCAGGCCTTCGGCGGCCGCCACTGCGACCCCCAGGCTGGACTTGCCGCAGCCGGCCACGCCCATCATCACGATCCGATCACCCACTGGATAGCGCTATCTCAAACGGCAAACAAAAAGGGCGCCCGCCACCCGCTTCAGGGCCCCTCCCATCCTGCTCGGATAGGGGAACGCCGGGCTTGTCGAACGCCTCTGGACAGCGCTATCCTAAGCGCCTCCTCCGCCATTCTAGTTCAGGGTTAACCCTAGTCATGTCACCCAAGCGATCCCACTCCCGTGCCACCGGCCGGGTCACCCTGGCCGACGTGGCGCAAGCCGCCAACGTCAGCCCGATCACGGCCTCGCGCGCGCTGCGCGGCGAGCGCTCGGTCGCGGCGGACCTGGTGGCGCGGGTGCAGGCCGCGGTGCAGCGCCTGGGCTACGTGCCCGATCCGGCCGCGCGGGCCCTGGCCTCGCGCCACGGCACGCAAGTGGCGCTGCTGGTGCCGCTTTTGTCCAACGCGCTGTTCGTCGACCTGGTCGAGGCGGCCCAGCGCACCCTCACCCGCGCCGGCTACCAGACGCTGATCGGGGTGACGCACTACGACCCGGCGGAGGAGGAGCAGATCCTGCGCGGCCAGTTGCTGCACCGCCCGGCCGGCATGCTGGTGACCGGCCTGGACCGCAGCGAGGGCACCCGGGCCCTGATCGCCGCCAGCCGCGTGCCCTGCGTGCACCTGATGGAAATGTCGGACGCCGAGGGCGTCTACAGCGTGGGCCTGTCGCAGCAGCAGGCCAGCGTGGCGATGACCCGCCACCTGCTCGAACGCGGCCGCCGCCGCATCGCCTTCGCCGCCGCGCAGCTCGATCCGCGCACGCTGCAGCGGCTGGAGGGCTGGCGCGCCACGCTGGGCGAACACGGGCTGTACACGCCGACGCTGGAATGGCTCAACCCCGCGCCCTCCTCGATCGGCCTGGGCAGCGTGATGTTCGAGCAGATCATGGGCCAGAGCCCGCCGGTGGACGCGATCTTCTTCTGCAACGACGACCTGGCCCAGGGTGCCCTGCTGGCGGCGCTGCGCCTGGGCATCCGCGTGCCCGAGCAGGTGGCGGTGGCCGGCTTCAACGATCTCACCGGCAGCGACCAGATGCTGCCGCCGCTGACCACCATCCGCACGCCGCGCGCCGAAATGGGCGCCGCCGGCGCCGAGATGCTGCTGAAGCTGATGCGCGGGGTGGCCGTCACGCCGGCCTGCCTCGACCTCGGCTTCGAGCTGGTGGTTCGCGGCAGCACCTGAGCGCGCTTCCTACGCACGCGCCGCGGCCTCGCCTACAGGGCCGCCGCGCGCCATCCCCAGATGCGAGCCAGGGACCGGCCGCGCCGCGGCCGGCCCGCCATCGCACAAGGAGTTCCCCTCATGGCATCCCGCACCCCCTCGAATCGCAAGCCCAGCGAAGGCGGCCGCGCCACCCAGCAGAAGCAACGCGCCAGCGGCGAGCGCGAACGCGCCCGCGCCAGCGGCGGCGGCCTGCGCAGCCAGCCGGCGGAAGCGCCTCCCGGCCGCAGCGCCAGCACCGGCGGCCTCACCACCCGCGGCATGCTGCGCAACGACGCCAACAGCCGCAGCAGCAACGCCGGCAACCAGCGCCGCCAGCACACCCGCAAGGAACGCTGAGCCGCCGGGGCCCGGCCAAAATGAAGCCCGCACGAAGGCGGGCTCGAAGCATGGCGTGAACACCTTCAGGAGCTGTGTTACGTGGCTTCCATGCACCGCGCAGACTACTGAACCCGGGCGCGACTGACAACGCCGGCCATCCCGGATTACAAAGTCCGGCGTCCACTATTCCACGCCAGGCGCCGGGAGGCAGGGAAATGGCCCTGCGCCCGGTGGCCCGGGGCCCCGTCTCCTAGGCCTTCAGCTCGCTCTTGTAGGTGACGATGCGGCCCACCAGGCCGTATTCGATCGCTTCCTCGGCCGAGAGCCAGCGGTCGCGCTCGATGTCTTCCAGCACCTTTTCCAGCGGCCGGCCGGTTTCGCGGGCGATGGTGCGGGCCACCCGCTCGCGCGCCTTGATGATCTCCTGCGCGTGGATCGCGATGTCGCTGGCCGGGCCGCCGGCGCCGCCGGACGGCTGGTGGATCAGGAAGCGCGTGTTGGGCGTGCAGAAGCGCCGCTCCCTCGGCACCGCCAGGTACAGGTGGGTGGCGGCACTGCCGACCCAGCCGGTGCCGATCATGTTCACCGGCGCGGCGATGAAGCGGATGATGTCGTGGATGGCGTCGCCGGATTCGAGGTGGCCGCCCGGCGAGCTCACCAGCATGTCGATCGGCGCCGCCGAATCGGCGTCCAGCGCCACCAGCCGGCGGGCGATGTCGCTGGCGCTCTGGTCGGTGATGGCGCCGAACAGCAGCACCGTGCGCGACTTGAAGGCCTTCTCTTCCAGGAAGGCGTTGCGCGGCTCCGCCGTTGCGGCCGGGGTTTCGGGATCGGGATGTTCCATGGTCTTCCTCCTGAAGACCGCCATCATGCAGGAAGCCGGGCAGCTCCGTGCGGCTCGTCCGCCGGCCCTTGCACACTGAAACGCAGCAGCACCTGCGTCCGGCCGCCCGGGGCGGTCGAGATCGCCACCGCGCCGCCGAAGCGCTCCATCGCCCGCCTGAGCATCGGCAGCCCGGCGCCGAAGCCGGAGTCGCGTGCCGCGCGCGGCGCGACGCCGGGGCCGGCCCCGCTGTCGTTCACCGCCAGCTCGATGCCGTCGGCCGCGGCGGGCAGCTGCAACGCGATGTGCAGCTCGCCGCCGCCAGGCATGTTCTCGATCGCGTTGGAGACGACGCTGTGCAGCGCCTGGCGTACCAGCGCGCGGTTGCCCTGCACCGGCGTGCGGCACAGGACGCCGCGTTCCCAGTGCACCGCGATGCGGGCGCGCTCGAAGGTCGGCTGGAACGCGGCGAGCACGCTTTCCAGCACGGAACACAGGTCCACCGCCTCGGTGTTGCCTCCGCTGGGGTGCGAGTACAGCAGCAGGTCGCGGATCCAGTGCGACAGGAAGTCCACCTGCGTGAGGATGTCCTGCGCATGCTTGCGCACCATCTCGTCGTCGCTGCAGCCCGCCAGTTCCGCGCTGGAGCGCACGCTGCCCAGCGGGTTGCGCAGGCTGTGCGCCAGCGCGCGCGCCATGTCGCCGGCGAAGACCTGCGACTGCGCCTGCACCAGCTGCCGCTGCTGGTGCCGCAGCACCCGCGAGGCGCGCCGCACGATGCCGAACAGGCCGAGGTAGATGAAGAGGCCGCCGACCAGCGTGGTGCCCCACACCAGCCGCTGGCCGGCGCGGATCGAGGCCATCAGGTGTCCGGGTTCCTTGTAGACCTCCACCACCGCCTGCACCTCGCCATCCGGCCCGGTGAGCGGAACGTAGTTCTCGATGAAGAACTCCTGCGGTTCCACCACGAAGCGCTGTTCCGAGCGGGTCGAACCGGAGGGGTGGTGCAACGCGATGTCCGGACGCAGCCGGAACGCCTCGGCCAGTTCGCCGTTGTCCATCACCGTCTCGCCGATCAGGGCGGCGTTGGTGGACCAGACGATGCGGCGGTCGCGGGCATACACGTTCACCAGCAGCACGTCCGGCAACTGCTCCAGGTGCTCGAAGGCCTGCGCGCGGGCGCGGTCCACGTCCGCCGGCGACAGCCCCTGCGACCAGGTCTCGGCACGCGGATCCAGGAAGGGAACGAGGCTCGCCGCGCCGATCTGCGCCGCCTCCACCGCCAGGAAGCCCGAAATGAATTGCGCGGTGAGCAGCCCGTCGCGCTGCAGGGCCTGGCGGGTGACGAAGTTCGAGATCACCGCCCCCGTCGAGGCCGCCACCGGCATCAGCGCGACCAGGCTGGCGATCGAGAACCAGCGCAGCAGGTCGAAGCCCAGCACGAAGTGCCGCGCCTCGCGCGCCCCGTTCCCATCCCGCACAGCCGCCTCGGCGGATTGCTCCACGCGCGTCCCCGTCACTTGCCCGAGCCGCACGCCGACTCCCGCGGCCCCGGCTTGCGCCAGGGCAGCCTGCATCTTGAGGTGCCGCGCCGAGGCCCGCAATTCGCAGGGCTGCAGTCGGCACCAAAGTGCCCGCGAAAAGGCGCGAGCAGGCCACGGTCCCAGGCCGCGTCGGGCCGCTCGCCCGGCGCCGGGCCCGATGCGAAGCTGCGACGCGCGGCGCATGGATCTTGACTGCGCGCAAGATCCGGCCGCACCACCGGCGTAGGCTTGCGGGCAGTTCCGCGCCCCGGCCCGCCATGCTGCCCGTCACCACGCTGCTGTTCACGGCCTCGCTCGCGGTTCCCGCCGCCCTGTTCGGCTTCATGGCCTGGCAGGCGCGCGAGGAGGTGTTCGACGACGCGTACCACCGGGTGGAGCAGGCCACCGGCATCCTGCACGAGCACGCGCTCAAGGTGTTCGAGATCAACGCCGGCGCGCTGGAGCGCACCGCGCAGTACGTGGAGGAGAGCGCCGGCCGGCAGCAGCCGCAGGACGCCGCGCAGCTGCACCGGTTCCTCGCGGAGGTCGAGCGCAGTTCGGCCTCGGTGCAGAGGCTGTGGGTCTTCGGGCCGGACGGCCGCGGGCTGGCCACGAGCAGCCCCGTCCCGCCGCCGGCGGGCCCTTTCGTCCGCGATCGCGACTACTTCCAGCACCACCTCGCCAAGGGGCGCAGCGCCTGGTTCGTCTCGGGGCCGCTGATCGGCCGCACCGATCGCCGGCTGCAGTTCGCGCTCACGCGCCGGCTCGAGCGCGCTGACGGCAGCTTGCTGGGGGTGGCCCTCTCGGCCATGTATGTCGACGAATTCGCGCGCCAGTGGCAGGCGCTCTCGCCCGAACTGGTGCCCGACACGGCGCTGGTGCGCGACGACGGCGTGGTGCTTGCGCGCCACCCGCCCCTGCCCGAGCCCGTGGCCGCGCCGCCATCGCCGCCGGATTTCGCTCCGCTGCCGGCCGCGCTGCAACAGCCCGGGCGCCCGCTGCGGATGGCCGCCGGCCTCGACGGCCGCGAGCGGATCGTGGCCTTCCGGCGCCTGGCCGGCTACCCGGTGATGATCGTCCATGCCGTCGGCGTCGACGCCGTCATGGCCGGCTGGCGCCACCGGCTGGCGCTCCCCGGCCTGGTCTCGGCCTTCGCCGCCCTCGCCCTGCTGGCCATGACCGCGCTGGTGCATCGCCGCTACCGCATCGAGCAGCGCCTGAGCGACGCGCTGCGCCACACCGACGCCGCCCGCTCGCGCTTCTTCGCCAACGTGAGCCACGAGCTGCGCACGCCGCTGGCCCTGATCCTGGGACCGGTGCAGCGGCTGCTGCAACGCTGCCCTGCGCAGGGCGAGGAACACCGCGAGCTCGAGGTGATCGAGCGCAGCGCGCAGGCGCTGCTGCGGCGCGTGAACGACCTGCTGGACATGGCGCGGCTGGACGCCGGCCGCATGCCGGTGGACTACGCGCGCACCGACCTGGCCCAGCTCGTGCGGATGGTCTGCGGCTGTTTCGACTCCGCGGCGCACGACACCGGCGTCACCCTCACCGTGGAAACCCCGCCCGAACTCGTGGCGGACGTGGACGCGCCGAAGGTCGAACGCATCCTGTTCAACCTGCTGTCCAACGCGTTCAAGTTCACCCCGGCGCCGGGCCGCGTGCGGGTGACCCTGGCCGCGCAGGACGACCAGGCGCTGCTGGTGGTGCAGGACACCGGCCCCGGCGTGCCGCCGGCGCTGCGGCAGGCGGTTTTCGAGCGCTTCCGCCGCGCCCACGAGAGCGCCGAGAGCGCCCCCGGCGGCACCGGCCTGGGGCTCGCCATCGTGCGCGAGTTCACCCATCTGCAGCGCGGCACCGTCTCGCTGGGGGGCGCACCGGGCGGCGGGGCCCTGTTCCGCGTACGGCTGCCGCTGCGCGCGCCGGCGGGCACGGCGGTGCTGGAAGCGCCGCTGTCCCCCCTGCCGGAGACGGCGCTGCGGCCTGCGCGCAGGGGCATCGCAGCGCCCGTGCCGCTGCCCCAGGTCGGCGCCGACCGGCCGCGCATCCTGGTGGTGGAAGACCATCCGGACATGGCCGCCTTCGTCGCGCAGGCGCTGGCCCGCCGCTACCGCGTGGAGACCGCCTCCGACGGCCAGGTGGGGCTGGACGTGGCGCTGCGCGGGCCCGCGCCCGACCTGGTGGTGCTCGACCTGATGATGCCGGTCATGGACGGCGAGGCGATGCTGGAGCGCATGCGGCGCGCGCCCACGCTCGGCGAGGTGCCGGTGCTGATGCTCACGGCCCGGGCCGACGACTACGCGCTGCAGGCGCGCGTGCTGCGCAAGGGCGCGCAGGGCTTCCTGCAGAAGCCGTTTTCGGAGGAGGTGCTGCTGGAACGCGTCGGCCGCATGCTGGCCGACCGCGAACATGCCGCCGCCCGCGTGCGGTCCCTGGAGCAGCGGCTGTGGGCCATCCTGGAGACGGCGCAGGACGCCATCATCGTCGGCGACAGCGAGCAGCGCATCGTGCTCTTCAACCGCGCGGCCCAGCGCATGTTCGGCTACTTCGCCGCCGACGTGATCGGCGAAGGGATCCAGCTGCTGATCACCCCGGAGTGCTGGGAGAACTGTGCGCTGCGCGCCGGCGGCAC
>NZ_DASSVG010000003.1:0-4654 GCF_035706265.1 Ramlibacter sp.
CCTTGACCCGGCCAAATTCACCAGGCGCCGCGTAACGACAGAGAAGGATGAACCGGCAGAACGCTTGACAAACTACGCGTCATAGAAGGCTGGCGCTGAGCGCCTTGCCGAGGCAATGGCCTCGGCAAGGTCGAAGCCCAGCGCTTTCGGCGGCCGCGTGGAGCGCTGGGCTTCGCGCTGTCGCGGCTCAGCTTCCGCTTCGCGCCAGCCTACGAATTCCGCGCTTCGCGCCAGCCTACGGGGCACCAACCACCGGCATCATCGCCAGGCTCGCCCGCAGCTCCTGGCACCTGCGCGCGAGCGCCTCGTGCAGCTGCACGTGGCGCTGCGTGATCGCGTCTTCGTGGGCCACCGGGGGCTGGGCGGCAGCGATCAGGCGCTCGGTGCAGTTCTCGCGCCGCAGGTCCGGGCCCAGGGCCGCGAGATAGCGCTCCAGCCGCACCAGGCTGCTGTCTGCCGCGTGCGCGCGATAGCGCCCTACCTCCACGCGCAGCGCGCGCCAGCGCGCCACCGCGGGATCGGCCACGATCGAGCGCGTGCCGAGCGCGAGCAGGGCGTTCGCCTGGTCGGTGAGCTGGTCCAGGCGCGCGGCGGTGCGGCTCAAGGAGGGCGCGCCGGCGCCGTCGGCCGCGCCCAGGATCTGCGCCAACGAGATCGGCTCGCCCTGCCACCACGCGAAGTCGTCGGCCCGCGTGTCCTGCAGCGGCTGCTTCATCCAGTCCTCCTGCAAGGGGCCGAGGCGGCGCAGCAGCTCGCCATCGAGCGTGGCCACGAGCTTGTCGCCGAACCAGTTGCCGCCGGTGTCGCGCAGCACGTCCTGCAAGGCCAGCACCTGGTCGCGCTGCTGGCGGAAGGCGGCCGGGTCGAGGGGATCGCGCAGGTCGGTGGGCAGCGCCGCCTTCAGCGTGCGGAAGGCGCGCTGGTACACGAGCTCCGACACGCGCGCGTCGATCACGCGCAGCACCACGGGCTGCGCCTGGCGCGGGAAGAGCGGCACGATTTCGCCCACCGCGCGTTCGCGTTCGCCGGCCAGGGCCCGCGCCTCCTGCACCACCTTCGCGAGCGAACCGGATTCGCGCGCGGTGCGGGCAGTCCGCGTGGCGTCGTCGTCCATGAACGAGGTCTTGAGCAGCGCGTCCAGCCCTTGCCGCAGCGCGGCGCGCTCGGGCGAGAGGCCGAAGCGCCGCTCCTGCTCCAGCCACACCACGCCGGGATCGCCGCGCGTGCCGAAGGCCAGCGCGAACTGGCGGCGGAACTCCGCGAAGGCCTGGCCCGACTGGTCCTGCAGCTGCTGCACGACCTCGGGCCCGAGCAGGCGCGTGCGCGCGATGCGGGCGAGCACCTGCTGGTAGGCGGGCCCGAGCTGCAGCGTGCCCTGGCGCATCCAGTCGTTGTGGCCCTTCGACAGCAGCGCGTTCTGGTCGTCGAGCAGGGCGTGCACGGCGCGGTAGCGCTCCAGCGTGCGGTCGAAGGCCGCCGGCCGCGCGCCCGGCTCGAACAGGCCCGCGCTGCGCTCCACCAGGCCTTGTTCGAGCGCGAACAGGTCGTTGGTGTTCAGCAGCCGCGTGTGCAGGGCACTCATCGCCTTGGCCAGGGCGCAGCGCGTGGCCCATTGCAGGCGCGTCTGCATCAGCGCGGGCTGCAGCTTCACCTCCTCGCCGGAGTGGAACATGCGCACCGCGCCCGCGAGTGCGCCGGGCAGCTTCTGGTTCAACGTATAGGCCACCAGCTTGCGCAGCTGCTCCGGCTGGCCGCTGCTGTATTGCAGCGAGAAGAAGGACTGCACGGCTTCGTCCAGCCCCTGCACCGCCTTCACGTAATCGGACACGGCGACGAACTCGGGCAGGTCTTCCGCCGCCGCCGTGAGCCGGCGATCGAGGTTCTGCGGCACGGGCGACTGGCACTCGGCGCCGGGTTGCAGCTCGCCCGATCCGCGCATCACCGGCACGCCCGTGAGCTTGCCGGCCCGCGCATAGAGCTCGCGGCGCATGGTCTCGACCACGATGTCGGCGAACTCGCGCTCCAGCCGCGCCTGCACCTGCTCCTCGAGGTTGTCGAAGGGGTGCCAGGAGCCGGGAATGAACAGCGTCCAGCTCGCATCGCGCTGCAGCCGCTGCGTGGCGGAGAGCAGCGCCAGCGCCTTGCGCCGGTACCACTCGGGATCCACGCCATCGCGGTTCTGCACGCGCGCGCGGAACTGCGCATCCGCATTGAGCTGCAGCAGCGTGCGCGAGAGCTCCTCGCGCCAGCTTCCGAGCTGGAAGGCCGCGACGACGAGGCCCGCGGCCCACAGCGCCAGCAGCAGCCAGCCGAGCGTGAGCGCGGCGGCGGCCGGCGAGCCGAAGCGCGATCGCAGCCAGCGCGTGTTCATGATTGCCCCGCAGGCCGGGTGATGCTCGGCTGCAGCAACTCGCGCACGGGCCAGGTTTGCCACACCCACAGCAGCTCGGACAGGCCGAGGAGGACGAGGGCGGCGGCAACGAGCCGCAGCCACCCGCGCCAGCCCGCGCGGGCAGGCGGCTGCGTATTGCGTGGAACTTCGGCCGGCATCACTTCCCCCTCTGCAGCGCAGGCACCAAGGCTACGGACTGCGGCCCGCGGGCCTGTCAGGTTTTATCCGGAGGCCTTGTCGGACGGTGCTGGCAGTTACCCGATTTCAGATGCCCGCGGGCCGCCGCATCGTCTTCATGCGGTCGATCGTCTTCACCGGCACCTGGCGGATCTGCGTGCCTTGCAGCACCGTCAGCAGCACCTCGGATTCCGCCTCCGGGCGCGACCACAGTTTCTTGTAGAAGCCTTCCAGCGTGCTCACCTTCTCGCCGTCGATGGCGAGCACGATGTCGCCGGCCTCGAGGCCCGCGGCGAAGGCGGGGCTGTCCTGGCTGACGCGGATGATCTGCACGCGGCCGCCCTGCTCGCTGGAATTGATCCCCAGCCAGGGCCGGCGGCTGCCGCGCGAGCTGCCGGTCTGCTGCAGCTCCGCGAGGATCGGCTTGAGCAGGTCCACCGGCACGAACATGTTGCCCGGCAGGCGATGGCTGTCGCCGAGGGCGTCGCCGACGAACAGGCTGCCGATGCCGAGCAGCTCGCCGCGCTGGTTGAACAGGCCGGCGCCACTGTGGTTGCCCACCGGCGGGCTGGTGAAGAGGGCGCTCTCGATGTGGTATTCCCAATAGCCGGAGAAGGGCCGGGTGCTGACCAACTGCGTGACCGCCACGCCACCTTCGTCGCCGCCGATGGCGGCCATGAGCATCGTATTGGCCGCCGTGGCGCCCACGCTTCCGAGCGGCACGGGCTGCAGCTGCAGGGGCAGCAGGGGCCGGATCAGGCCGAAGCCGGTGGCGACGTCGTAGGCGACGGCGCGCGCGGGCAGCACGCGGTGATCATGGGTGGTCACCTGGATCGTGTCGGCTTCGAGAATGAGATAACCGATGGTGAGGATCAGGCCCTCGGGGCCGATCACCACGCCGGAGCCGCTGCGCCGGCGCCCCAGGGTGTCGACGGAGCGCGCATCTTCGGCGGCCGTGACGTGCACGCCCACCACCGCATCCACCGCGCGCGAGAGGACCGCGATGGTCTCCTGCTCGCTTGCCGCCGGCTCCGCCGCGTGCGCCAGCGGGGCCCACAAGGAGAGCACGCACAGGCAGCGCAGCGCGGTACGCAGCAGGCCGGAGCGGGTCATGGCGATCCCCCGAAGTAGGGCGATCAGGATGCGTCAAAAGCGGCAGGCGTGCAAGACGCCACTCGGCGCGCGGTTTCCGCGGCGCCTTTTTATTTTGCATAATTCGCCGCACCGAATTACGAGGGCAAAATAAGTGGCGACCTACCAGGAACTGAAGGAACAAGCCGAAAAACTGCTGGCCGAGGCCGAGCGCGTGCGCGAACAGGAAATCGCGGAAGCGATCGCCGATATCAAGCGGAAAATCGACCTTTACGGATTGACCGCGGTCGACCTGGGCCTGGCCAGGAATACCGGCGGCCCCGGCGGCGCACGCCCGAAAGCCGCCAAATCGGCGCCCATCAAATACCGCGGCCCGAATGGCGAAACATGGTCGGGCGGGCGCGGCCGCAAGCCGCAATGGGTGGTGCAGGCCCTGAAGGAAGGCCGCAACCTGGAAGATTTCGCCGTCAAGAACGGCCGGTAAAAAGGTTTTCCTCCCTCTCCCCCTGGGAGAGGGCTGGGGTGAGGGCTTCAGGTCGGTGCGTCCGCAGCGTCCTCGCGCGCGCCCGCCTCGCCCGTCTCCTGCCGGGCCCGCATGGCCACGCGGCGGTAGAACAGGTGGTATCCCACCAGGCAGGCGGCCAGGCACGCCAGCAGCACCTCCGTGCGGCCGCGGAAAAGGACGGCCGGCACCACCGGAACCAGCGCGCAGATCCACATCAGCACGGAAACGGCGGCATTGCGCAAATTGGGATGCACGTGGGTAAGCCGCGGCTGCACCCATTGCGCCGAAACCAGGCTGTGCAGGTGCTGGCTGTCTGCCGTGCCGGGCGAGCGGCGCTGTCGGCTGCGCCGGATGACGCTGTAGAGCACCTCCAGCGTGGGATAGGCGCACAGCAGGACGCTCGCCCAGGGCGAAACGCGCGGATTGCGCGCCATCAGTTCCACCGAGAGCCACGCCAGCGTGAAGCCCGAGAAATAGGCGCCGCCATC
>NZ_DASSVG010000004.1:0-6202 GCF_035706265.1 Ramlibacter sp.
ATCGTGATGGACGAGACGCGCGACATGGTGGAAAGCCTGCTGCGCCTGTCCTACTTCTACATGCACGAATCCTGCGGCCAGTGCACGCCCTGCCGCGAGGGCACGGGCTGGATGTGGCGCGTGATCGACCGCATCCACAACGGGCACGGCAAGCCGAGCGACCTCGACCTGCTCAATTCCGTGGCCGACAACATCCAGGGCCGCACGATCTGCGCGCTGGGCGACGCCGCCGCGATGCCGGTGCGCGCCATGCTCAAGCACTTCCGCCACGAGTTCGAGGCGAAGATCGCGCGCTCCGACGTGCCCGTGCACGACCAGCCGCGGGACCCGGTGCCCGCCGGGGCGCGTGCCTGAGGGAAAGCACAACATGATCGAGAAGGCCCTCACCCCGGCCCTCTCCCAGGGGGAGAGGGTGAGAAACGAGCGCGGAGCGCTAAATGATTGAAATCGAACTCGACGGACAGAAGGTGGAGGTGGCCGAAGGCAGCATGGTGATGCATGCCGCCGAGAAGGCCGGCACCTACATCCCGCACTTCTGCTACCACAAGAAGCTCTCCATCGCCGCCAACTGCCGCATGTGCCTGGTGGAAGTGGAGAAGGCGCCCAAGCCGATGCCGGCCTGCGCCACGCCCGTCACCAACGGCATGGTCGTCCGCACCAAGAGCGACAAGGCCGTGAAGGCGCAGCAGTCGGTGATGGAGTTCCTGCTGATCAACCACCCGCTGGACTGCCCGATCTGCGACCAGGGCGGCGAGTGCCAGCTGCAGGACCTGGCCGTCGGTTACGGCCCCGGCGCCTCGCGCTACGAGGAAGAAAAGCGCGTCGTGCTGCACAAGGACGTCGGCCCGCTGATCTCCATGGAGGAGATGAGCCGCTGCATCCACTGCACCCGCTGCGTGCGCTTCGGCCAGGAGATCGCCGGCGTGATGGAGCTGGGCATGGTCAACCGCGGCGAGCACAGCGAGATCACCACGGTGCTGGGCGACACGGTCGACTCCGAAGTCTCCGGCAACATGATCGACCTGTGCCCGGTCGGCGCCCTCACCAGCAAGCCGTTCCGCTACTCGGCCCGGCCCTGGGAGCTCTCGCGCCGCAGGAGCGTGAGCCCGCACGACTCCACCGGCGCGAACCTGATCGTGCAGGTGAAGAACAACAAGGTCATGCGCGTGCTGCCGTTCGAGAACAACGACGTCAACGAGTGCTGGCTGGCCGACCGCGACCGCTTCTCCTACGAAGCGCTCAACACGCCCGAACGCCTGACGTCGCCCATGATCAAGCATGGCGGCGAGTGGAAGACGGTCGACTGGCAGACCGCCCTCGAATACGTGGTGCGCGGCGTCGGCGAGATCAGGCGCGACCACGGCGGCAAGGCCGTCGGCGCGCTGGTGTCGCCGCACAGCACGGTCGAAGAACTGTTCCTGGCCCAGAAGCTCGTGCGCGCCCTGGGCAGCGAGAACATCGATTACCGCCTGCGCAACGCCGAATTCGCCAGCAGCGAGGGCGTGCGCTGGCTGGGCACCTCGATCGCGTCGCTCTCCACGCTGCAGCGCGTGCTGGTGGTCGGCTCCAACCTGCGCAAGGACCATCCGCTGTTCGCGCTGCGGGTGCGCGCTGCCACCCGCACCGGCGCCCAGGTCTCCGTCGTGCACGACCGCGACAACGACTGGGCGATGACCGTCGCTTCCAAGGCGATCGTGCCGGCCGGCCAGTGGGTGCAGGCGCTGGCCGACATCGCCACGGCGATCGGCAACGAGAAGGGCAGCATGGCGCCGCTGCAAGGCAACGCCACCGACACCGCCAAGGCGATCGCCGCCTCGCTGCTGTCCGGCGAGCGCAAGGCCATCCTGCTGGGCAACGCCGCGGCCCACCACCCGGCAGCCTCTTCCCTGCTGGCGCTGGCCAACTGGATCGCCGAAGCGACTGGCGCCACCGTGGGCTACCTCACCGAAGCCGCCAACACCGTCGGCGCGCAACTCGTGAAGGCGCAGCCGGGCGAGGGCGGTCTGAACGCGAAGCAGATGCTGGAAGGCGGCTGCAAGGCGCTGTTCCTGCTGAACACCGAGCCGGCCTTCGACTCCGCGGTCGGCGCCGGCAAGCTGGGCGCGCAGGGCAGCATGGTCGTCACGCTGTCGCCCTTCAAGGCCAACCTGGAGATCAGCGACGTGCTGCTGCCCGTCGCGCCGTGGACCGAGACGCCCGGCACCTTCGTCAACGCCGAAGGCCGCGTCCAGAGCTTCCACGCCGTGGTCAAGCCGCTCGCCGAGACGCGGCCGGCCTGGAAGGTGCTGCGCGTGCTGGCCAACATGCTGGGCCTGCAGGGCTTCGAGCACGAGTCGGCGCAGGAAGTGCTGGTCGAAGCGCGCGGCGAGGCCGACAAGGACCAGCCCTTCGTGCAGGGCAGCCTGCTGTCCAACAAGACGGGCAAGGCGGCCTGGCTGGGCGACACGGACGCGAAACCGGTCGCGGCTTCCATCTACCAGCTCGATTCCATCGTGCGCCGCGCCCCGGCGCTGCAGCTGACGGCCGATGCGCAGGCCGCCCGGCGCGAAGGAGTGTCCGCATGATCGACACGATTTACGGCTTCGGCAACGGCCTGATCGCCGCCCCCTGGTGGACCGGCGCCGGCTGGCCGGTGATCTGGACCCTGATCAAGATCATCGTGGTGGTCGCCCCGCTGATGGGCGCGGTGGCCTACCTGACGCTCTGGGAGCGCAAGGCCATCGGCTTCACGCAGATCCGCCCGGGCCCGAACCGCATCGGCCCGCTGGGCCTGCTCACGCCGATCGCCGACGCGCTCAAGCTGCTGACCAAGGAGATCATCCTCCCGACGGTGGCCAACAAGGGCCTGTTCTACCTGGGCCCGATCATGACGATCATGCCGGCCCTCGCGGCCTGGGCGGTGATCCCGTTCGGCCCCGAGGTCGCGGTGGCGAACATCAACGCCGGCCTGCTGTTCCTCATGGGCATCACCTCGCTCGAGGTGTACGGCGTGATCATCGCGGGCTGGGCCTCCAACTCGAAGTACGCCTTCCTCGGCGCGCTGCGCGCCTCCGCGCAGATGGTCTCGTACGAGATCGCGATGGGCTTCTGCTTCGTGGTGGTGCTGATGGTCACCGGCAGCCTGAACATGACGGACATCGTCCTGCAGCAGGACCACGGCTACTTCGCCTCGCGCGGCGTCAACTTCCTGTCCTGGAACTGGCTGGCGCTGCTGCCGATCTTCTTCGTCTACTTCATCTCCGGCCTGGCCGAGACCAACCGCCACCCCTTCGACGTGGTGGAAGGCGAATCGGAGATCGTGGCCGGCCACATGATCGAGTACTCGGGCATGTCCTTCGCCATGTTCTTCCTGGCGGAGTACGCCAACATGTGGCTCGTCTCCGTGCTGGCAGTGGTGATGTTCCTGGGCGGCTGGCTGCCCCCGATCGACGCGCCGCTGCTGAACTGGATCCCGGGCTGGATCTGGCTGGGCATCAAGTCCTTCATCATGGTCACGATGTTCCTGTGGATCCGCTCCACCTTCCCGCGCTACCGCTACGACCAGATCATGCGCCTGGGCTGGAAGATCTTCATCCCCGTCACGCTGGTCTGGCTGATCGTGATCGGCGCGTGGATGCAGACCCCCTACAACACCTTCGCCTTTGCAAAGTAAGACCGCCATGGCCACCGATACCCTGGCTCCGCGCGAGTCCGCCTTCTCCCTCGGCGACTTCCTGCGCAGCTTCATGCTGCTGGAACTCTTCAAGGGCCTGAAGGTGACGGGCAAGTACTTCTTCGCCCGCAAGATCACCGTGCAGTTCCCCGAGGAGAAGACGCCGCTCAGCCCGCGCTTCCGCGGCCTGCACGCGCTGCGCCGCTACGAGAACGGCGAGGAACGCTGCATCGCCTGCAAGCTGTGCGAGGCCGTGTGCCCCGCGCTGGCGATCACCATCGAGAGCGAGCAGCGCGCCGACGGCACCCGCCGCACCAAGCGCTACGACATCGACCTGACCAAGTGCATCTTCTGCGGCTTCTGCGAGGAGAGCTGCCCGGTCGACTCGATCGTCGAGACGCACATCCTGGAATACCACGGCGAGAAGCGCGGCGACCTGTACTTCACCAAGGACATGCTGCTGGCCGTGGGCGACCGCTACGAGGCCGAGATCGCGGCCAACAAGGCGGCCGACGCGAAATACCGTTGAGCGTTGAGCGTTCCACGTTCAGCCACACAACCATGACTTCCACGCCCAACGCCCAACGCTCAACGCCGAACCATCATGGACGTTAGAACCGGCCTCTTCTACCTCTTCTCGGTCGTGATGCTGTTCGCGGCCTTCCGGGTCATCACCGCGCGCAGCCCCGTCTACGCGGCGCTGTTCCTGGTGCTCACCTTCTCCCAGGCCGCCGGCGTATGGCTGCTGCTGCGGGCGGAGTTCCTCGCCATCTCGCTCGTGCTGGTGTACGTCGGCGCGGTGATGGTGCTGTTCCTGTTCGTCGTGATGATGCTGGACGTCAACGTCGACGAATTGCGGACGGGCTTCTGGAAGCACTTTCCGGTGGCAGCCACCATCGGCGCGCTGATCGCGCTGGAGATGGCCGCCGTGCTGATGGGCGGCTTCCGTCCCACCGAGGAGCCGCGCGCCCTGCCGGGTGCGGCTGCCGCGGCGCAGGCCGGCGTGCAGTTCTCCAACACCAAGGAGCTGGGGCGGCTGCTCTACACCGAGTACCTGTTCCCGCTGGAAGTGGCGGCCGTGCTGCTGCTGGTGGCCATCGTCACCGCCATCGCGCTGACGCTGCGCCACCGCAAGGACACCAAGGCGATCGACCCGGCGCTGGCCGTGCGCGTGAAGGCCAGCGAGCGCCTGCAGATCGTCAAGCTGCCGCCGGCGCGCCCGGCGCAACCCGAAGCGGCACCCGAAGGGAGCAAGGCATGACCATCACCCTGGGACACTACCTGACGCTGGGCGCGATCCTGTTCGCGCTGTCGGTGGTCGGCATCTTCCTGAACCGCCGCAACCTGATCGTGCTGCTGATGGCGATCGAGCTGATGCTGCTCGCCGTCAACATGAACTTCGTGGCGTTCTCGCACTATCTGGGCGACATGCACGGCCAGGTCTTCGTGTTCTTCATCCTGACGGTGGCGGCCGCCGAATCGGCGATCGGCCTGGCCATCCTGGTGCTGCTGTTCCGGAACAAGTCGAACCTGAACGTCGAAGAACTGAACGCGCTGAAAGGCTGAACCGTGTCGGCCGGCTTCGGCCCGGCATAGGAAAGAAACGATGAGTACCACTCTCAACGCTGCGACCCTGCTCGCCGTCCCGCTCGCTCCGCTCGCCGGCGCGGCCGCTGCCGGCATCTTCGGCACCACGCTGGGCGGCAACCTGATCGGGCGCCGGCTCTCGCACACGCTCACCATCCTGGGCGTGTTCATCGCCTTCGTGCTCTCCGCCATGACGCTCAAGAGCGTGGTGGTCGACGGCGCGCGCTTCAACCAGACCATCTACGAGTGGATGGTGATCGGCGGCCTGAAGATGGAAGTCGGCTTCCTGGTCGACGGCCTCACCGCGATGATGATGTGCGTGGTGACCTTCGTGTCGCTGATGGTGCACATCTACACCATCGGCTACATGGAAGAGGACGCGGGCTACAACCGCTTCTTCGGCTACATCTCGCTGTTCACGTTCTCCATGCTCATGCTGGTCATGAGCAACAACTTCCTGCAGCTGTTCTTCGGCTGGGAAGCGGTGGGCCTCGTCTCCTACCTGCTGATCGGCTTCTGGTACACCAAGCCGACCGCGATCTTCGCCAACCTCAAGGCCTTCCTGGTCAACCGGGTCGGCGACTTCGGCTTCATCCTGGGCATCGGCCTGATCGTCGCCAACCTGGGCACCCTGAGCTACGGCGAGACCTTCGCCAACGCGCAGAAGCTGGTGGCCCCCTTCGGCTACGGCACCGAGTGGATGCTGATCACGGTGACCTGCATCTGCCTGTTCATCGGCGCGATGGGCAAGAGCGCTCAGTTCCCGCTGCACGTCTGGCTGCCCGACTCGATGGAAGGCCCCACCCCGATCTCCGCGCTGATCCACGCCGCCACCATGGTGACGGCCGGCATCTTCATGGTGGCGCGCATGTCGCCCCTGTTCGAGCTGTCGGACACGGCGCTGTCGGTGGTGATGGTGATCGGCGCCATCACGGCCCTGTTCATGGGCTTCCTGGGCATCAT
>NZ_DASSVG010000005.1:0-5960 GCF_035706265.1 Ramlibacter sp.
CCGGGCGTGGAGGTGCAGGCGGTGGACGACTACGCGGCCCGCAACGGCCTGCCCACGCGCCTGTCCTTCCGCGTCCCGACGCTGGCGCTCGGCTACCTCGATCGGCCGGCGGCGCAGGCGCAGACCTTCCGCGCCGGCGCCTTCTGCCCGGCCGACCTGTTCGTGCGCACGCCCGGGGGCGGCTGGCGCTTTGCCGGTCGCGAAGACTCGCTGCTGAAGATCCAGGGCCGCTGGGTGGACCTGGCGGCGCTGGAGGAGCGGCTCGGGCCGGGCGTGCCCGGCCTGCTGGAGTGCGCCTGCGTCTGCGTGCCGGACGAGGACGGCGCCGACGCGCTGGTCCTGTTCTACGCCGCTCGGCCCGGCGAGGGCGCTGCGGTGGAAGAGGCGCTGCTGGCGCGCGCAGGGGCACTGCCACCCCACCAGCGCCCGCGCCGGTTCGTCGAGGTGCCGCAACTGCCCCGGACGGCCACCGGCAAGCTGCTGCGGCGCAAGCTGGCGGAGGCGTTCCTCACCGCTGTCGTCGAATGACCTTGGGTACTGGTAGATACCTTCTGGTGTCTCGCATGCGACATTAGAATTGCGGCGCCGCACCATGGCCGGCCGATTGCAAAGGAGAAGCGCGCGTGTTCCGTACGTTGTTGAAATCCAAGATCCACCGGGTGGCCGTGACGCACTGCGAGCTGCACTACGAGGGTTCGTGCGCCATCGACGAGAACCTGATGGAAGCGGCGAACATCGTCGAGAACGAACAGATCCACGTCTGGAACGTCGACAACGGCGAGCGCTTCGTCACCTATGCGATCAAGGGCCAGCGCGGCTCGGGAATGATCTCGGTGAACGGCTCGGCGGCGCGCCGGGCCGCCGTGGGCGACCTGCTGATCATCGCTGCCTTCGCCCAGGTGAGCGAGGAGCAGGTGCCGCGGCACAAGCCGCAACTGGTGTTCGTCGACGAGGCGAACCGGCAGGTGGGGCTGCGCCACCACGTGCCGGTGCAGATGCTCGAGGCCGAGGCGCCGTAACGCCCCGGCGGCGGGTGGCCGTAGCGGGCCGCCGCGCCGATCGCTAGCGCATCCCCTTGCCGGCCATGCGCAGGATGTCGTCCAGCGCGTTGCCGTCGCCGTTCTGATCCAGCAGGCTGCCCAGCCCGCCGAAGGCGCCGCCCCCGCCCTGGCCGCCCCCGAGCACGCTGCCCAGGATGCCGCCGAGGCCGCCAAGGCCGCCGAGGCTACCGCCGCCCGCCGACGGGGCGGCGCCCGCATGGCTCTTCGACAGCAGCCCGCCGACCACCATCGCGAGCAGCGGCAGCATCTTCTTCAGCAGCGACGGATCGAGCCCGCTCTGGGCCGAGGCGCTCTGTGCCACGGTGCGGCTCACGTCGCGCGAACCGAAGATCTGGCCCAGCACCGCGTCGCCCTGGCTCGCGTCGGTCGGCTGCGGCGCCAGCACCTGGTCCAGCAGTCCGCCTCCGCCCAGCTGGCCGAGCAGATCGCCCAGGCCTCCGGCGCCGCCCTGCGACTGCGCGCTGCGCTTGAAGCCGCCAAGGATCGCCGGCAGCAACGCCTCGACGCCGCTGGCGGCCTGTTGCGGCGCGATCCCGAGCTCGCGCGCGATCGAATCGATGCCGCCGCTGCCGGCGACGAGGTCGCTGATCTGCATGGCGGCTCCTCAGTCCAGCAATTCGGCCGGCACCTTGCCGCCGTTGGCCGCAAGCTTCTGCATCACGGCCTTGTGCAGCCACATGTTCATCTTCGCCGAATCGGCCATCAGGTCGGGCGGGCACCCCAGCTCGGTGGCGAGCTCCTTGCGGGCCTGCAGGCTGCTGTCGATGTCCAGCAGCTTGAGCAGGTCGACGATCGAGGTGCGCCAATTCAGCTTCTGCGGATTGGCGGCCGCCTTCTGTTCGAGCTGCGCCGTCACGTCGACCTGGCTCGCCGCCCGCGGTGCCGCAGTCGCTGGCGTGGCGGTGGCCGTCGGCGCGCTCGCGGCGGCACCGGCGCCGAGCGTGCTGGTCGCGCCGCCCGCGGGCGCCTTGGGCGGCACCGGCGTGCGCAGCATCTCTTCCACCTTGCTCGCACCGGCATCGAACCCGAGCTTGTCCAGAATCTTGCTGAAGAATCCCATCGCTTCCTCCTTTTTTGCGCTCGGCACCATGCCGGCGGACGGGGGCCATCATGCCCCCGGCACCCGCGGCTCACAACGAGCTCGTAAAAAGATGTGAGCGCGCCTGCTCACGGTCCAGCGGGGCGCGGCAGGCGCGGTCCACGCGTTGATACATCTCATGTTCAGGCCGCCTTGCGCCGCCTATGCTGGCGGCATGACGCGACACTGGCGCAGGATTCTGGCGCTCGCGGCGGCCCTGGTCGCCCTGTACGCGCTGGCCGGTTTTTTCGGGCTGCCCTGGTTGCTGCGCTGGCAGTTGCCGCGGATGGCGCAGTCGACGCTCCAGCGCCAGGCGGCGGTGGAGGCGGTGCGCTTCAACCCGTTCCTGCTGCGCCTGCAGGCGCAGGGGCTGCAGCTGGCGGAGGCCGACGGCGCGCCGCTGCTCTCGGTGGGCGATCTCACGCTGCAGCTGCAATGGCGCTCGCTGGTGCGCCGCGCCTGGAGCTTCGAGGAGGTGCGCATCGAGTCGCCGGCCGTGCACCTGGTCATCAGCCCCGAGGGCCAGCTCAATTTCGTGCGGCTGCTCGAGGCCCTGCAGAAGGAGGAACCCGGCCCCCCCGACGCCGGGCTGCCGCGGCTGATCGTGGAGCGCTTCGCGCTGGCGCAGGGGCGGGTGGACCTGGACGACCGGCAGGCCGGGCACACCGCGGTGCTGGCGCCGATCGCCTTCGACGTGGAGCACTTCAGCACGCTGCCGAATGAACGCGATCGGCACGTGTTCACCGCCCAGTGGGCCACGGGCGGCCGGCTGCACTGGCAGGGCGAGGCTTCGCTCGACCCGATGCGCGCGCGCGGCCAGCTCACGCTGGAGAACGTGGACCTCTCCTCCTATGCGCCCTACCTGCGGCCGTTCACGCGGCTGGTGCTGGCGGACGGACGGCTCGCGGCCACGCTGCCTTACCGCATCGCGTACGCCGACGGGCGGCTGGATGCGAAGCTCGAGGGCGCGCGGCTCGCGGTGGACCGGCTGGCGCTGGGCCGCGAAGGCGCCGGCAAGGAACCGTTCGCTGCGCTGGCGAGCGTGCGACTGGAAGGGGTCAACGCGGACCTGGCGAGCCGCGAGCTGGCGGTGGCCGCCGTGCGCCTGCAGGACGGCCACGTCGACGTGCGGCGCGACGCGCAGGGCGAACTGGACCTGGCGCAGCTGGCGCTGCCGGCGTCGGCGCCGGCAGCGGCTGCGCCTGCAGCGCCGGTTGCGGACGCCCCTACGCCGTGGCAGCTTTCCATCGGCGAGGTCCAGCTCGCGCAGGTCGCCTTGCGCGCCGTCGACGAGACGGTGCAGCCGCCGCTGAACGTGGCCGTGCAGCGCACCGGCCTCAAGTTCCGGTTGCGGGCCGCGCAGGCGCCGCAGGGCCTGCAGCTGAAGGTGGAAGACGCCTCGCTGGCGCTCGAAGGCATCGACCTCACCCAGGCGCAGCGCACGCCGCTGAAGCTGGCGCGCCTCGGCTTCAGCGAAGGCGCGCTGGATCTGGCTGCGCGCCGCCTCGAGATCGGCCGCGTGCAGGCGGACGAAGGCCAGCTGCGGCTGGTGCGCGATGCGAGCGGCGCGCTGGACCTGCTGTCCATGCTGCCGCGCGCGCCGGCGGCGGCTGCGCCGGGAGCGTCCACGGCACCGGCGATGCCGGCGCCATCGCCCGCACCGGCCGCGTCGGCCGCATCGGCCGTCCCCGTCGCCACGACCCGTACTGCCGTTCCCGTCGCCGCCGACACGCCCTGGTCGGCGCTCGTCCATCGGGTGGAGCTCGCGCGCTGGACGGTCGATGCCGACGACCGCCCGAGCGGCATCCACCTGCACCTGCTGGACGTGGGGGCTGGCCTCGAGGGGGTCGGCTCCGACCTCCAGCAACCCGTCGCCTTCCAGGCCGGGCTGCGCGTGGCCGAAGGCGGGCAGCTGCAGGTGCGTGGCAAGGTGGTGCCGGCCACCGCGAACGTCGAGGCGGCGGTGCAGGCCACGCAACTCGCGCTGCGGCCGCTGCAGCCGCTGCTGGCGCAGCACGTGCGCCTGCGCATCGCGGGCGGCACGGTGTCCACGAAGGGCCAGCTCAAGACCGGCGCGGCGAAGGCGAAGGGGCCGGCGCCGCTGCGCTACGAGGGCGCCTTCGAACTCGCCGGGCTGGCGCTGAACGAGCAGGATGGCAAGCCCTTCCTGGGCTGGAAGAGCGTGGCGGCGCAGCGCTTCACCGTCGCCACCGCCCCCGCGGCGCTGGAGATCCCGGAGCTGCGGATCGTCGAACCGAAGGCGATCCTGATCCTGGAGGACGACCGCAGCTTCAATGCCGCGCGCCTGCTGGTGCAGAAGCCCGCGAGCGCGCCCGTGCAGCCCGTGCAGGCGGTCGCCGCCAGCGCCGCCCCGACGGCCGACGATGCCTTCGCGGTGCGCATCCGGCGCGTGCGGCTGCAGAACGCCCACCTCGATTTCGAGGACCGCAGCCTGAGGCCGCAGTTCGGCGCCCGCATCCACGAACTGAACGGCCTGATCACCGGCCTGTCGTCGCAGCGCGATGCACGCAGCCAGATCGAGCTCGATGGCCGCGTCGGCGAGTTCGGGCTGGCCCGCGTGCGCGGCGGCCTCAACCCCTTCGCGCCGCGCGACAACACCGATGTCGGCGTGATCTTCCGCAACGTCGACCTGGTGCCGGTGTCGCCCTATGCCATGAAGTTCGCGGGCTACCGCCTGGCCGGCGGCAAGGTCTCGCTGGACCTGCGCTACAAGGTGCGCGACAGCCGGCTCGAAGGCGAGAACAAGATCGTCCTCGACCAGCTCACTCTGGGCGAACGCGTCGACAGCCCCGATGCGCTGAAGGTGCCACTGGAGCTGGCCATCGCGATCCTGAAGGACAGCGACGGGCGCATCGACCTCGGCCTGCCGGTCAGCGGCGACATGAGCGATCCGCAATTCAGCTACGGCGGCATCATCTGGAAGGCGATCGGCACCTTGCTGACCAAGATCGTGACGGCGCCGTTCCGGGCGTTGGGCGCGATGATGGGCGTCTCCGGCGAGAAGCTCGAGGCGATCGAATTCGACCCCGGCAGCAGCCGCCTGCTGCCGCCCGAGCGCGAGAAGCTGCAGCACGTGGGCGCGATGCTCGCCAAGCGCGCGCAATTGAAGCTGACGCTGCCTGGCGGCTACCACGAGGAAGCGGACGGCGCCGCCTTGCGTGCCGCCGCAGTGCGGGCCGAGGTGACGCGGCGCGCCGGCGTCAAGCTGGCGCCCGGCGAGGCCCCCGGCCCGCTCGACCTGGCCGACCGCGCCGTGCGCGAGGCGCTGCGCGACCTCTACGCCGAGCGCTTCGGCAAGCCCGCACTGGACCAGGCGCGCAAGGAGGCCGAAGCGGCGCCAGCGCCCGAAGCCCCGGCCAGCGGCCGCGCCTCTGCCTCGCTGCCGGCGTGGCAGCGCGCCCTGAAGTTCGTGCAGGGCGAGCCCCAGGTCGCCGACGCGCGCGCCTTCTACCGCGGGCTGCGGCAGCGGCTCGAACGCAACCAGGCGCTGCCCCCCGACGCCTTGCAGCAATTGGGCGCCCAGCGCGCCCAGGTCATGGCCGCGGCGCTGGCGGAAAGCGGGGCCGATGCGGCGCGCGTCTCGGCCGGAGCACCGGTGGCCGTGACGGGGGCCGTGGAGCGGATGGTGCCGCTGAAGCTGGAGCTGGGCGTGCAGCGCTGAAGCGCGCGCCGCGTCACTGTCTTATAATCCACCCCTTCCAAGCGCCCGTGCCACCGTGCCGGGCCACTTTGGTACTACTCGCGGAACGACCTGATTCCCGTCGCGGTACCAAGACCTTCCAGCCGGGCCCGTGCCCGGC
>NZ_DASSVG010000006.1:0-3132 GCF_035706265.1 Ramlibacter sp.
CCAGCGCGATGGCCTCGCGGCCCTGGTCCTCGCGCTCGAACACCACCCCCGACCAGCCGGCCATGCCGACCGGGCTGAGCGTGCGGCCGTCGACGCGCAGCGGCTGGCCGGCGACGGCGTGCATCACCACCCGCTCGTAGCGCGAGCGCGCCAGCCGTGCGGGGGGCGAGGACGCATCCCAGACGCAGCCCTTGCCCACGTTCTCGTAGGCGTCCGGGCGGTCCTCCAGCTCCAGCAGCGAAGGACTGCGCTTGCGCACCACGGCGGCGATCACCCGCAAGCTGTAGGGATCGGAAATGCGGCGGATCGCGTGCCGGAACTGGCGCACGGTGCGCGCCGCGATGGCGCGCAGGCTGAGCACGCCGTCACGTTCGGTCTGCCACATGCCGGCGTCGATGTCGCAGGCGAACGGGTTCTCCGGATAGCAGTTGAAGCGCGCCAGCCAGCCCTTGCGCGACGTGTGGGGCATCGGCTGGAACCCGCTGATGACCGGGATGTCGTGCCGGGCGAGCTCGCCCAGCTCGTAGGTCGGCCAGGTCATGACCTCGCGCACCACGGCGACGATCAGGGTCGCGGCGGCGATCATCAGGTCCGGGCTGGGCGTGAAATCGGAAGTGATCTCGATGCGGTCCTGGCGCGGGCGCACGCCGACGCCGGTGGAACGCCGGTTGGCCGCCAGCAGCATCACCGGCGCGGGCAGGATGTACGTGAGCAGCAGCGCGAGTTGCTCGATCGTGCGCCCATTCGCCGGCTCGCCCGGCGGCAGCTCGAAGGAGACGTTGTAGTGGGCGCTGAAGCCGACCAGCCGCGTCTCGTGGCCCTTGCGCGCATCCCAGGCGTCGAGCTCGCCGCGGATGAACTGCAGCGCCTCCCAGAGCGAGCGCGCAGCACGCGCCGCGCAGGCGCGTTCGATCTCGATCACCGGCGTCGCCACCTCGATGACCCCAGTGTCGAAGTAGACGGCGCCCCCGGTCGGCAGGTGGTAGGACGTGCCCTCGCGGTGCATCAGCTCGCCGCGGATGAAATCGCGCGGGCTGCCGAACAGGCTCTCCGGCCGCGTCGGCTTGCCATCGAGCAGGAGCGAACACTCGGCTTCCAGGCCCATGGCTGCACGGCGCAGCCGCTGGGGTGCGGCGGGTCGCTGCAGCTTCTTCGGGGCCGCCATTCAGCCTGCCTCCGCCGGCCGGGCGCGACCCTCGTCCACCGGGTCGAACACCGTGTAGCCGATGTCGATGTGCAGGTGGTCGTCCGCCTGGCCGTCTTCCTGTCCATAGGGGCGCACCCACACGCCGGGGATGACCCGCCGCGCGATGGCCGCGTACTTCTCGATCTGTTCGCGCGTGTCGAGGAACGTGTCGCCGATGCGGTAGATGTTGGCCGCCGTGCCCCAGCAGTGGCGCGAGGCGCGGCGGCTGAGCGCATGCCCCGGCGAACGGTAGCCGCCGTTGGCCGCGACGTGCACATAGGTGCCGACCTCGAGCCGGAACAGCTCCAGCGCGCCCGCGAGCAGCAGGATGGCGCAGGGAACGTGGCGCGGGAAGGCGCGCGCGGCCGCCGCTTCGCGCACGTCCACGGTCATCAGCTCCGACAGCTTGAAGTGCGGGGTCAGGTTGGTCTCCAGCGCCTGGCTCCACGACTCCACCCGCAGGAAGGACGACGGCAGCACGCGCGCCGCGCCCGACCGGTCCTGCAGCGCCTCGCCGGGGCGCAGCACCTCATGCAGTTGGCGCGGCAACTCCTGCGCGAGCACGAGCGGCAGCGGCAGCGTGCTCATCGCGACTCCTTCGTCATGTACTCGTACACGGCGCGCGAGATGCGCGCGATCGTCTCCTGTCGCGCGTCCACCTCCGGGGCCCACTCGGTGAGGATGACGACGACGTAGGCGTCGCGGCCGCCGAGGTACACGATGCCGGCGTCGTGGGCCACGGTCGATATCTCGCCGGTCTTGTGGGCCACGCGCGCATCCTCCGGCAGGCCGGCGGGAATGCCGCTGCGGAAGCGCTGCTGGTGCAGGATGTCGAGCATCGCCTTCGAGGCTTCAGGCGAGATGGCCTTGCCCTCCTCGATGAGGCGCAGCGCATCGCAGAGGCCGGCGGCCGTCACGCGGTTGTTGAGGCCGGCCTCCCAGGCCGCCTCGTCCTCGACGCCGCGCTGCAGGTCGATGCCGCCCAGGTGCAGGCGCACGAGGCAGTCCCGCGCCGCCTCGACGCCGACCAGGTCGAGCAGCAGGTTGGTGGCGAGATTGCTGCTGGTCACGATCATGTGCTCGGCCAGTTCGTGCACCGTGAGCATGCCGCCCAGCGCCGCGTGCACGTCCGCGTTGGCGTCGCTGCCCTGCGGCACGCGGAAAGGCCGGCGGTCCACCACACTGAGGAAGCGGTTGCGCACATGCACCGGCGAGTCGGCCTCGAAGCGGCCCTGCGCGATGGCGTCGTACACCGCCAGCAGCACCGGCACCTTGATCGTGCTCGCGGCGTGGAACCAGCGGTTGGGGTTCAGCGACCACGTCGTGTGGTGGGCGAAGTCGTAGGCGGCGACCGCGATGGCGGACGCCCGGGCTTCTTCGCCGATGCTGAGGATGGTGTCGCGGAGTGTTGCCTCGGCCATGCTGTCGAACGGATTGGCCGCATGGTCGGACAGCCGCAGCGCGGCAGCGGCAGGGAAACGGCGCAAGCTGGCGTCAGCCGCCGGCGATGGGCCACGGCAGCATCCAGCAGAGCCAGAGCGTTCTGCTAGAGTCCGGCGCGCAGCAGCTTGCAGGAGGTCTGCCGATGTCGCTCGTGCTCTATGGACACCCTTTCTCGTCCTATACGCAGAAGGCGCTGATCGCCCTCTGCGAGAACGGCACGGCGTTCGAATTCCGCTGCATCGACGCGGACCACCCCCAGCATGCGCAGGAGTGGCTGCGGCGCTGGCCCCTGGCCAAGTTCCCGCTGCTCCTTGACGGCGCGCGCGAGCTGGTGGAGACCAGCATCATCATCGAATACCTGCAGCTCGCCCATCCCGGCCCGGTGCGCCTGCTGCCCGCGGACCCGATGGCTGCGCTCGACGTGCGCTTCCTGGACCGCTTCTTCGACCTGCACGTCATGTCGCCGGTGCAGCACGCGGTCTCCGCCGCGCTCACGGGCGATC
>NZ_DASSVG010000007.1:0-12235 GCF_035706265.1 Ramlibacter sp.
GCCGAGGCCGGCGCGCGTGCGCTGCGAGGCCGAGGCATTGGACAGGTCGCGTCCGCCGAGCGTCACGGTGCCCGAGCTCGCCTTCAGCTGCCCGGAGATCAGGTTGAAGTAGGTCGTCTTGCCCGCCCCGTTGGGGCCGACGATCGCCGTGAGCGTGCCGGGTTCGAAGGTGCAGGTGACGCCGTTGACGGCGACGTGGCCGCCGAACCGCACGGTCAGGTCGCGGGTGGCGAGTTGGGTCATGGGCTCCCCGGGGTGAGGGAATGCGGCGCCTCTGCGGGCGCTCTGGAATCAGGCTACGAACTACCGAACTACCGAACTACCGGACGCGAAGGGCGCAAAGATACGCAAAGGACGCAAAAGAACATCCATCGAGAAGATGTCTTCTTTGCGTCCTTTGCGGATCCTTTGCGTTCTTTGCGTCCGGCTGTCCTGTCTTCTCTCAGCGTTTATTGCGGATCGGCACCTGCATCTCTTCCGGCTTGATCTCGCGCACCAGCTCGGGCACGCCCCAGGCGAAGGCCGGGTCGTTCTTGATCCGGAAGTGGTACATGCTCTGCATGGCCTGGTGATCCTCCTTGCGGAAGGTCATCCTGCCCTTGGGCGTGTCGAAGGACATGCCTTCCATCGCGGCGATCAGCTTGTCGGCGCCGGTCTCGCCGTTGGTCTTCTTCAGCGCGGTGACGATCGCCATCGCGGCGGAGAAGCCGCCGGCGGTGAAGAAGTCCGGCGGGGCCTTGAACTCCTTGTAGTGCGCGGCCACCATCGCCTCGTTCACCGGGTTCTTCGGGATGCCGAAGTAGTAGTACGTGGCGCCTTCCATGCCCGGGAACTGCTTGTACGAGGCCATGGCCGGCAGGATGTTGCCGCCGGTGAAGACCTCGATGCCGTAGCGCTGCTTGAGGTTCTGCGCCGCCAGCGCGTTGAAGGGCGGCGTGCCGCCGGCCCAGATCACCTCGACCACCTTGCGGCCCGGCTGGTCCTTCAGCTTGTCGACGATGCGCTGGATGCCGGCGGTGAAGTCGGTGGTGGTCTGCGGCAGGTATTCCTCGTGGACGATCTTCGCGTTCTTCAGCGCGTCCTTGAAGGCCTTCACGCCGTCGCGGCCGAAGGCGTAGTCCTGCGCCAGCGTGGCCACGATGGTGCCCGGCTTGTCCATCGCCACGGCGTTGGAGATCGCGTCCTGCGAGCTGTTGCGACCGGTGCGGAAGATGTACTTGTTCCACTTGTCGCCGGTGATGGAGTCGGCCACGGCGGGCTCCACCAGCAGGATCTTCCTGTATTCCTCCGCCACCGGCAGCATCGCCAGCGCGACGCCGGAGGAGGTGGGCCCGATCGCGAGATCGGCCTTGTCGTCCGAGTAGGCGGTGGCCAGCAGCGACTTGCCGAGGTCCGGCTTGCCCTGGTCGTCCTTCTCGATCAGGACGATCTTCTTGCCGGCGACCGTCATCGTGCCGCCCGTGGCGTAGTCCAGGCCCATCATCAGGCCGGTCTGGGTCTGCTTGCCGTAGGCCTCCAGCGGGCCGGTGCGGCTGTAGACGTGGGCGATCCGGATCTCCTTGGCCTGGGCCCACGCGATCGGCGTGGCCAGGCTGGTGGCGGCCAGGGCGGCGATGGCCACCCAGGTGCGTCTTTGCATGCTTGTCTCCTGCTCGTACTTCGAACGGCCCCGATCTTGCAGCCCCCGTGCCAGCGCGCAAGTGCTTGTCAGATCAGGACTTTCCCTCTGCGTTTCGTTGATTTGACTGTTTTTCATCCACTTTGCCATGTCTGATTTTCCTCCACATGCCTGATTTTCATACGCAGTCTGGCCGCCACCCGCGCAGCCTTCATGCGTAGGCTGGCGGTGCGCCGCGCAGCGCGAACCCCAGCGTTCCGCCCTCCAGCCGTTCGTACAGCTTGGCCCGCGAAATCCCCAGCATCTTCGCCGCCGCCACCTTGTTGCCCCCGGTCGCCTGCAGCGCCGCCTCGATCGCGCGCCGCTCCACTTCCGCCACCTGCTCCGCCAGCGGCCGCAGGGCCTCGCTCGCGCCGCCTTCCACCGTGCGGATCCGCGGCATCACCACGGGAGGCAGCCGCTCGATGCCCGCGTCGCGCAGCACCTGCTCGATGTGCGCGGCGGCGATGCGCGGCGAGTCGCTGCGCATCGCGGCCTGTTCCAGCACGTTGCGCAGTTCCCGGATGTTGCCGCGCCAGGCCTGCGAGGCCAGCACCGCGACCGCCTCGGCCTCGAGCTCGAACGGCGCGCTGCCGTTGCGCAAGGCGATGTCCTCCACCAGCACCTCCGCCAGCGCCGGGATGTCGCCGCGCCGCTCGCGCAGCGGCGGCACCTTGACCGGCAGCACGTTGAGGCGGTAGTAGAGGTCCTCGCGGAAGCGGCCTTCGCGCACCAGGGCCGCGAGGTCGCGCGAGGTGGCGGCGATCACGCGGGCGTCGAAGGGCACCACCTTGTTCGAGCCCAGCGGCTCGATCTCGCCTTCCTGCAGCGCCCGCAGCAGCTTGGGCTGCAGCGCCAGCGGCATGTCGCCGATCTCGTCGAGGAACAGCGTGCCGCCGTCGGCCAGCTTGAACTTGCCTTCGCGGCCCTTGCGGTCGGCGCCGGTGTAGGCGCCCGGCGCGACGCCGAAGAACTCGGCTTCCAGCAGCGTATCGGGCACCGCCGCGATGTTGACGCTGACGAAGGGCGCACGCGAGCGCGCCGAGGCCGCGTGGATCGCATGCGCCAGCAGTTCCTTGCCGGTGCCCGTCTCCCCGAGCAGCAGCACCGGGCTGCAGGACTGCGAGGCGCGGCGCGCCTGCCGCTTCACTTCCACCGCCGCGGGGCTGCTGCCGATGAAGCTGGCCAGGGTGTACTTGCTGCGCCGCTGCGTGGCGAGCTCGCGCCGGGCGTCGTCGAGGTCGCGCTGCAGCGCCGCGAACTTGTGGATCAGCGGCTGCAAGGTCGTCTCGGGGTGGTCGAACAGCACGATGCCCAGCACGCCGATCACATTGCCCGCCTCGTCGCGCAGCGGGATGCGGCTCACCACGAAGGTGCCGGCGCGGTTGGACAGCAGGTCGATCAGGATCGGCTTGCCCGTCTCCAGCACGCGGTGCATCTGCGTGTTGTGCACCACCTCGGAGACGGGGTGGCCGACGAAATCCTCCACCCGCTGGAAGCCGAGCGCCGGCAGGAAGCGCTTGTACTGCTCGTTAACCCACACGACGCGTGCGTGTTTGTCCACGAGCAACATTCCTTCGCTGGCGTTGGCGAACAGGTCGAACATCGAGCGCGCAGCCAGCTCCAGGATGCGCTGGCCGTCGAGGGGCAACGAAGCGTCGGACTTCATGCGCCACATCGTAGCGTCCCCGCGCGACCCACCTCCACCTGCGCGCCGGCGAGCACGCGCCTCCAATCCTTTGATCCTTCGCAAGGCTTGTGCGTTTGCGCGGGCCGCCTCTCTTGCGCCGCTGTCGCCGAGGTTCCAATCTTCGGCCCACAACAAGTGCACCGCTGTCGGCAAGGCAGTCCCGCGGACCGCGGCAGACCAACCACAGGAGACAGACCAGTGAAGCTTTCTCTCGTTCGCGGGGCCGCGGCCCTGGCGGCTGCATTCGCGTGCACCTGCGCCCTCGCCGCGGGCAACACCATCAAGGTCGGCGTGATCGCCGAGATGTCCGGCACCTTCGCCGACTTCGGCCAGCAGATCACCAACGGCGCCAAGGCCTACATGAAGGCGCACGGCGACACCGTCGCCGGCAAGAAGATCGAACTGATCGTGAAGGACGCGACCGGCCCCGCGCCGGACGTGTGCAAGCGGCTCGCTCAGGAGCTGGTGGTGAAGGACGAAGTGGACTTCATCGTCGGCTTCGGCCTCACGCCCAACGCGATGGCCGTTGCCGCCATCGCCAGCGAGGCGAAGAAGCCCACCGTGATCATGAACGCGGCCAGCTCCGTCATCACCACCAAGTCGCCCTACATGGTGCGCACCTCGATGACGCTGCCGCAGGTGACCGAGCCGATGGCGCTGTGGGCCTGGAAGTCCGGCGTCAAGAAGGTCTACACCATCGTGGCGGACTACGGGCCCGGACACGATTCCGAGAAGGCCTTCCGCACCGCCTTCACCCGCGCCGGCGGCGAGATCGTGGGCGACCTGCGGGTGCCGCTGAAGAACCCCGAGTTCGGCCCCTTCGTGCAACGCATCAAGGATGCCAGGCCGCAGGCCGTGTTCGTCTTCATGCCCGCGGGCGAACTGGCGCTGGGCTTCATGAAGGCCTACAACGAGCGCGGGCTCGCCAAGGCCGGCATCAAGCTGCTGACCACCGGCGACCTCACCGAGGACGGGATCATCGAGGCGCTGGGCGACCACGCGCTGGGCGTGATCTCCACCCACCACTACTCGATGGCGCACGACTCGCCGGAGAACAAGGCCTTCCTCGCCGCGTATGCGCAGGTGAGCCCGCAACGGCCCAACTTCATGGCCGTGGGCGCCTGGGACGGCATGGCGGCCATCTACGAGGTGGCGCGCAAGCTCAATGGCAACATCGACGGCGACAAGGCCATGCAGGCCTTCAAGGGCATGAAGCTCACGAGCCCGCGTGGAACGCTGGAGATCGATCCCGAGACCCGCGACGTGGTGCAGACGGTCTACGTGCGCGAAGTGAAGAAGGTCGGCGGCAAGCTGTACAACGTCGAATTCGACCAGTTCCCGCGCGTGAAGGATCCGGGCAAGTGAAGGTTGGGCGTTGGGCGTCGAGCGCTGGGCGTGAAAGCCATGCCACCGCTCAACGCTCAACGCTGAACGCTGAACGCTCGACGCTGACCTCCCATGGCCACCATCCTCTTCGACGGCATCGCCTACGGGATGCTGCTGTTCCTCATCTCCGTGGGCCTGTCGGTCACGCTGGGCATGATGGGCTTCATCAACCTCGCCCACGGCGTGTTCGCGATGATCGGCGGCTACCTGCTGGTCACGCTCATGGGCCGGGCGGGCGTCGGCTTCTTCCTCGCCCTGCCCCTGATCTTCCTCGCCACCGCGGCGTTCAGCCTGGTGCTGGAACGTACCTTGTACCGGCAGCTCTATCGCAGCACGCACCTCAAGCAGGTGCTGCTCACGGTGGGCATCATCCTGGTGGCCGTGGCCGCGGCCACCTATGCCTTCGGGCCCACGCAGCAGCCGGTGCAGCTGCCAACGTCGCTGGCCGGCCAGGCGCTCGTGTTCGGCGCCGAGCTTTCGCGCTACAAGCTGTTCCTGATCGGCGTGGGCATCGCGGTCACGCTGGCGCTGGTGTTCGGGCTGGAGCGCACGCGCTTCGGCGCCCGCATCCGCGCCTCGGTGGACCGGCAGTCCACGGCCGAAGCCATGGGCATCCACGTCGGGCGCGTGTTCCAGCTCACGCTGGCCATCGGCAGCGGCCTCGCCGGCCTGGGCGGCGCGCTGGGCGTCAACATCCTGGGGCTGGATCCGCACTTCCCGCTCAAGACGCTGGTGTACTTCCTGCTGGTGGTGGTCGTGGGCGGCGCGGGTTCCATCCCGGGCACCCTGCTCGCTGCAATGGTGCTGGGCATCGCGGATACGGCCGGCAAGTACTACCTGCCGGAGGTCGGCGCCTTCATCATCTACGCGGCGATGATCGCGCTGCTGCTCGCCTTCCCGCACGGGCTGCTCGGGCGCCGGAGACTCGCATGAAGGAGCCGCCCGTGATCCCGCCCCGCCTGCTGGGCGCCCCGCCCTACCTGCTGGCCCTGCGCGCCCGCGAACGCTGGGGCAAGGGCGAGATCCTGTTCTGGATCGCCCTCGTCGCGGTGTTCTTCCTGTTCCCGAAGAACCTGCTGCTCGCCTCGCAGATCCTGATCGCGGGCCTGTTCGCGCTCTCGCTGGACCTGATCCTCGGCTACGCCGGCATCGTCACGCTGGGGCATGCGGCTTTCTTCGGCCTCGGCGCCTACACCGCCGGCCTGATCACCAAGGTGGGCGTGCACGATCCGCTGCTGGGCCTCGTCGCAGCCGCCGCGGTGGCGGCGGCGGCGGGCTGGATCACCAGCTTCCTGGTGCTGCGCGCCAACGACCTGGGCCGCCTGATGATCACGCTGGGCGTCGCCATGCTGCTGTACGAGGTGGCCAACCGCGCGACGGAGATCACCGGCGGCGTCGACGGCCTGCAGGGCGTGGAGGTCGGGTCGGTGCTGGGCCTGTTCCGCTTCGACCTGCTGGGACGCACGGCCTACCTGTACGTGCTCGCGGTCACCTTCGCTCTCTTCGTGCTGGTGCGCGCGCTGATGGTCTCGCCCTACGGCCTCTCGCTGCGCTGCATCCGCGAGAACAATCGCCGCGCCCAGGCCGTCGGCGTGCCGATCCGCGCCCGGCTCACCAACATCTACACCCTGTCCGCGCTGCTGGCCGGCGTGGCCGGCGCGCTGCTCACGCAGACCACGCAGTTCGTCGGCATCGAGGTGCTGGGCTTCCAGCGCTCGGCCGACCTGCTGATCATGCTGATCGTCGGCGGCACGGCCACCCTGTACGGCGGCTTCGTCGGCGCCGCGGTGTTCATGCTGGCGCAGGACCGGCTGGCCAGCCTGAGCCCCGTCTACTGGCTGTTCTGGCTCGGGCTGCTGCTGATCGTGGTGACGCTGTACCTCGATGGCGGCGTGGTCGGCGGCCTCAAGCGGCTGGCGGCGTGGGTGGAGCGCCGGAGATGAGCCCGCAACCCGTGCTGCGCACCGTGGACCTGTGCATGGCCTTCGGGGGGCTGAAGGTCACGCAGGACATCAACCTGGCGCTCGCGCCCGGCGCGCGCCATGCGCTGATCGGCCCCAACGGCGCCGGCAAGACGACGCTCGTCAACCAGCTCACCGGCGTGCTGCGGCCTTCAAGCGGTTCGATCTGGCTCGCCGGCGAGGACATCACGACGCTGCGGCAGGACCAGCGGGTGCGCCGGGGGCTCGCGCGCACCTTCCAGATCAACACCCTCTTCCCGCAGCTCACGCCGCTGGAAGCGGTGGCCAACGCGATCTGCGAACGCGAACGCGACCGGCTGGGCGTGCTGCAACGCCGCTTCTTCGCGCTCACGCACCGGCGCGAGCAGATCGACGAGGCCTACGTGCTGCTGGAACGCCTCAACCTCGGACCCGACTGCCTGCGCGAGACGCGCGAGCTCGCCTACGGCAAGCAGCGCCTGCTGGAGATGGCGCTCGCCCTGGCGGTGCGCCCGCGCGTGCTGCTGCTGGACGAGCCGGCCGCCGGCGTGCCCGAAGGCGAGAGCGACGAACTGTTCACGGTGCTGGCCGAGCTGCCGGACGACATCGCCATCCTGCTGATCGAGCACGACATGTCGCTGGTGTTCCGCTTCGCCGAGTCGATCACGGTGCTGGCCGGCGGGGCCGAGCTGGTGACCGGCACCCCAGCAGAGATCGCGTCCGATGCGCGCGTGCGCGAGGTCTACCTCGGAAAGGCCGGCCATGCCTGACCTGCTGGAACTGGAACGCGTGGTCGCCGGCTACGGCGACGCCATCGTGCTGGACCACTGCTCGCTCTCGCTCGCCGAGGGCGAAAGCCTCGCGCTGCTGGGACGCAATGGCGTCGGCAAGAGCACGCTGCTCGCCACCCTCATGGGCCAGACGCGCGTACGCGGCGGCACGCTGCGCTGGCGCGGGCAGGACCTCACGCGCATCGCGCGCCATCGCCGGGCCGCCGCGGGCCTGGGCTGGGTGCCGCAGGAGCGCGAGATCTTCGCCACGCTCACGGTGGAAGAAAACCTCACCGTGGCCGCCGTACCGGGCAAGTGGGACCTGCAACGGGTCTACGCCCTCTTCCCGCGCCTGCGCGAGCGGCGCGGCAACTGGGGCAACGAGCTCTCGGGCGGCGAGCAGCAGATGCTCGCGATCGCACGCGCGCTGATGCTCAACCCGAAGCTGCTGCTGCTGGACGAACCGCTCGAAGGCCTGGCGCCGGTGATCGTCGAGGAACTCTGCGCCGCGCTGGACCGCATGGTGCGCCAGGAAGGCCAATCGCTGCTGCTGGTGGAGCAGCAGGTGGCGCAGGCGCTCGCGCTCACGCAGCGCTGCGTGGTGCTGGAACGCGGGCGCGTGGTGCACACCGCCCGCAGCCACGAACAACTGGAAGACGTGGGCGCGCTCGACCGCTGGGTCGGCGTGCGCCTGCAAGGCGCCGGCGCCCCGGCGCGGAACGACGTGAAGGAGGAAGCATGAACGCCGCCGAAACCCTGCTCGCCGCCGGCTGCGACGACGATCTCGCGCTGCAGTGCGGCGAACAGCGGATCACCTACCGCGTGCTGCGCCGGCTGGTACGCCAGAACGCCGGCGCCTGGCAGGCCCGCGGCCTGCGGCCCGGCGAGCGCGTGTTCGTGCTGGCGCCCGACGGCATCGACTGGGTGGTGACCTACCTGGGGGTGATCTGGGCCGGCGGCGTGGCGGTGGGCGTCAACCCGCGCCTGTCCGCGGCCGAACTCGAGGCGATCGTCGCCGACAGCGAGCCGCGCTTCGCCTGGTGCGAGGGCGACGTGGCCGGCACGGTGGAAGGCATGAGCCGGGTCGACGTCATGGTGGTCCGCAACGACGCCGCCTGGGCTGCCGAAGTGGCCGCGGCCAGCCCGGCCCCGGTCGTGAAGCGCGACGCGGAGGACCCGGTGCTGTGGGTCGGCACCTCCGGCACGACCGGCACGCCCAAGGGCGTGGTCCACGTGCACCGCACGGTGGTGGACACGCATGCCTTCGCCTGCGGCGTGCTGGGCGCGGATTCCACCGACCGCTTCTACGCCACCTCGAAACTGTTCTTCGCCTACGCGCTCGGCAACAGCCTGTTCGCGGGCCTGCGCGCCGGCGCGACGGTGATCCTGGATCCCGAGTGGCCCACGCCGGAGCGGGTGGAGGCGATGCTGGAGCGCTTCCGCCCCTCGCTGGTGTTCTGCGTGCCGACGCTGTACCAGAAGATGCTGCAGGGCGGCGTTGCCAGGCGTCTCGCCCATTCGGGCGTTCGGCACTACGTCTCCGCCGGCGAGGCGCTGCCCGCGGCGACGCGCAAGGCCTGGCGCGAGATCACCGGCATCGCCCCCATCAGCGGCTACGGCACCAGCGAGACCATCTCGCTGATGCTGTACTGCGACGACGACAGCGGCCTGCTGAAGCCGACCCCGCGCACCGAGATCGCCTGGGACGAGATCGCCGACACGGACACGCCGCAGCGCATCTGGATCCGCCACAGCGCGGTGGCGCGCGGCTACTGGCGCCGCCCCGAGGCGCAGGCCGACAGCTTCCGCGCCGGCGGCTGGTTCTCGCCGGGCGACGTGTTCCTGCGCCATCCGCACGACCGGCTCGAATACACCGGCCGCAACGACGACCTGCTGAAGATCGCCGGCCAGTGGGTGAGCACGCTGTGGGTGGAGCAGCGGCTCGCACCGGTGCTGGGCGACGCGGTGCTGCAGTTCGCGGCCACCGGCGTGTCGACCGACGAAGGCCTGACGGCGCTGGCGCTGCTGGCGGTCGCCGTGCCGGGGCACGAGGCCGAAGCGCAGCGGCGGATGGCCGCGGCCGTGGAGGCCCTGCCGCGGCACCGTCGCCCGCGCTGGGTGCATTGGATGGAGGCCCTGCCGCTCACGGCAACGGGCAAGCTGCAGCGGTCGGCGCTGAAGGGCCTGCATGCGCAGGCGCTGGAGCGCAGCGCGGTGGCGGCGTGAGCGGGCCTTGCGCCCTCGCTGAGCGCCGACTGGTAGGCTGGCGCTGAAGCGAAGCGAAAGCCCAGCGATGCGCGAGCGCCGCGAAGCGCTGGGCTTCGGGCTATCGCCGCTCAGCGCCCGCCTACCAATCCGCGCCCGCGCTCACGATTCCACGCCCCCGTGCGGCAACAGGGCCGGCCCGCTCCGGCGCGCTTGCAGGAGACGGTACAACCGCGGCAGCGCCAGCACCGCCACGATGATCACGATCAGCGCCAGCGACATCGGGCGCTCGACGAACACGCGCGCGCTGCCCTCGCCGATCGACACCGCGTTGCGCAGCTGCGCCTCGGCCAGCGGCCCCAGGATCATGCCCACCACCACCGGCGCGGTCGGGAAGTCGAAGCGCCGCATCAGCACGCCCACCAGGCCGATGCCCCACAGCAGCACCAGGTCGAACGCGCTCTGGCGCATGCCGTAGGCGCCCACGGTGGCGAAGATCAGGATGCCGGCATAGAGCTGCGGCTTGGGGATCTTCAGCAGCTGCACCCACAGCTTCACCAGCGGCAGGTTCAGGATCAGCAGCATCACGTTGCCGATGTACAGCGACGCGATCAGCGCCCACACCAGCGCGGCGGAATTGGTGAACAGCTGCGGGCCCGGCTGGATGCCGTAGTTCTGGAACGCCCCGAGCAGGATGGCCGTGGTGTTGGAGGTCGGGATGCCCAGCGTCAGCAGCGGGATCAGCGCCGTCGTCACCGTGGCGTTGTTGGCGGCTTCCGGCCCGGCCACGCCCTCGATCGCGCCCGCGGTGCCGAATTCCTCCTTGTCCGGGCCCTTGGCGAGCTTCTTCTCCACCGCATACGACAGGAAGGTCGGGATCTCGGTGCCGCCCGCCGGGATGCACCCGAAGGGCGCGCCGATGAAGGTGGCGCGCAGCCACGCCGGCAGCGAACGCGCCCAGTCGCGCCTGGACATGTAGACCCGGCTCATCTTGTTCTGCGTCTCGACGATCCGGCCTTCGTAGAGCGCGAAATAGAGCACCTCGGCGACGGCGAACAGGCCGACGGCCACCAGCACGATCTCGACGCCATCGAGCAGTTCGGGGATGCCGCCGGTGTAGCGCGCCTGGCCCGAGATCTGGTCCATGCCCACCAGGCCCAGGGCGAGGCCGAGGAACAGCGCCGTCATGCCGCGCAGCGTGCTCTGGCCCAGCACCGCGCTCACGGTGGTGAAGGCCAGCACCATCAGCAGGAAGTATTCCGGCGGGCCGAGCTTCACGGCGAAATCGGCCACCGTCGGCGCGAACATGGTGACGATCACGGTCGCGATGGTGCCGGCCACGAAGGAGCCGATGGCGGCCGTGGCCAGCGCCTGGCCGGCACGGCCGCTCTTGGCCATCTTGTTGCCTTCCATGGCGGTGACCATGCTGGCCGTCTCGCCGGGCGTGTTCAGCAGGATCGACGTGGTGGAGCCGCCGTACATCGCGCCGTAGTAGATGCCGGCGAAGAAGATCATCGAGGCGGTGATCTCCACCTTCGCGGTGATCGGCAGCAGCATGGCGACGGCCACCGCCGGGCCGATGCCGGGCAGCACGCCGACCGCCGTGCCCAGCACGCAGCCGACGAAGGCCCACAGCAGGTTGACCGGGCTGATCGCGGTGGCGAAGCCTTGCAGGAGGGCGGCGAAGATGTCCATGGCGTCAGATCCAGCCGGTGTTGGTGAGGCCCGGCAGGTTGATGGCCAGGAACTTGGTGAACGCCCAGAACACCGGCGCGGAGATCAGCAGGCCCGAGAGCAGGTCGATGCCCAGCACGCCGGGTGCGGTGGCGCGCTGCCCCTGCGCGCGCCGCAGCCCCTGCACCGCCAGCAGGTAGCACAGCGTGCAGCTCAGGATGAAGCCGATGGTGGTGATGAGGGCCGCATTCAGCAGCAGGCCGGCGGAGACCCACACCAGCCCGGGCCACCAGCCGCGCTCGGCGCCGGAGGGCGGCTCCATGGCGCGGAAGCCGCCGGTGAGCGCCTCGCGCGCGATCAGCACGCCGCACAGCGTCAGCACCACCGCCACCACCCAGGGCAGGAAGTTGGGGCCGACGCCGCCGTAGCCGGCCTCGCCGGGGATGGTGATGGCGCCGGCCGCCAGGCCGAGCCCGGTGAGCGCCACGGCCGCGCCGACGGCCGCCTCGGCGCGGTTCGATGATTGTCGTTTCATGGGTCTGCCCTCCGCGGGGACTGCGAGCACAAAGAAAAACGCCCGGCCTTGCACCGGGCGTCCGCCGCGCCGGCGGCTTCAGGTTCAGATCATGCCGGCCTTGGACATGGTGGCGCGCAGCATCGCGAACTCGTTGTCCACGAATTGCGCAAAGGCATCGCCGGTCAGGACCGCCGGGGTCCAGTCGTTCTTGTCCAGGGCTTCCTGCCAGGACTTGGTCTTGATCGCGCGTTCGATCAGGGCCACCAGGTTCTTGCGCTGCTCCGCGGTGATGCCGGGCGCGCCGTACACGCCGCGCCAGTTGCCCAGTTCGACGTTGTAGCCCAGCTCCTTGAGCGTGGGGATGTCGATGCCCTTCAGGCGCTGCGGCGACGTCAC
>NZ_DASSVG010000008.1:0-2754 GCF_035706265.1 Ramlibacter sp.
AGGGTCATGGCCTCGACCTGGTCGTGCGTGACGTACAGGCTGGTGGTGCCCAGGCGGCGGTGCAGCGCCTGCAGCTCGGCGCGCATCTGCACGCGCAGCTTGGCATCGAGGTTGGAGAGCGGCTCGTCGAACAGGAACACCGCCGGCTCGCGCACGATCGCGCGGCCCATGGCCACGCGCTGGCGCTGGCCGCCCGACAGCTCGCGCGGCTTTCTCCTCAGGTAATTCCTCAATTCCAGGATATCCGCGGCCTTCTGCACGCGCAGCTCGATGTCGTCGCGCGAGAAGCCCTTGATGCGCAGGCCGTAGGCCATGTTGTCGTATACGCTCATGTGCGGATAGAGCGCGTAGTTCTGGAACACCATGGCGATGTCCCGGTCCTTCGGCTCGAGCTGGTTCACCACGCGCCCGCCGATGCGGATCTCGCCGGAGGTGATCTGCTCCAGCCCGGCCACCATGCGCAGCAGCGTGGACTTGCCGCAGCCGGAGGGGCCGACGATCACCACGAACTCGCCGTCGGCCACCTCGGTGCTGACGCCGTGGATGACCTCGAGCTCGCCGTACTTCTTGCGCACGTCGCGGAAGGATACGGCAGCCACTATTTTTCCGTCTCCACCAGGCCTTTGACGAACCAGCGCTGCATCAGCACCACGACCAGCGCCGGCGGAATGAGGGCCAGCATGGCGGTGGCCATGACCAGGTTCCATTCGTTCGCCGCATCGCCGCCGACGATCATGCGGTTGATGCCGATGACCACCGTGTACATGTTCTCCTCGCTGGTAATGAGCAGCGGCCAGAGATACTGGTTCCAGCCGTAGATGAACTGGATGACGAACAGCGCGGCGATGCTGGTCTTGGACAGCGGCAGCAGCACGTCCCAGAAAAAGCGCAGCGGCCCGGCGCCGTCCATGCGCGCCGCCTCGGCGAGCTCGTCGGGCACGGTGAGGAAGAACTGCCGGAACAGGAAGGTGGCGGTGGCCGAGGCGATCAGCGGCAGCGTCAGCCCGACGTAGGAGTTGAGCATGCCGAGGTCGGACACGACCTCGAAGGTCGGGATGATGCGCACCTCGACCGGCAGCATCAGCGTGACGAAGATCATCCAGAAGAAGAAGTTGCGCAGCGGAAAGCGGAAATAGACGATGGCGAAGGAGGCGATGATGGAGATGGCGATCTTGCCCAGGGCGATCGCCAGCGCCATCACGCTGCTGTTGAGCAGCATGCGCGCCACCGGCGCGGAGGACCCGGCGGTCGAGCCGCCCGTCAGCGCCTGGCCGTAGTTCTCCAGCAGCTGGTCGCCGGGCAGCAGCGGCATCGGCACCTGCATGATGTCCTCGAGGCGGTGCGTCGAGGCGACGAACGTCACGTAGAGCGGGAAGGCCACCGCCAGCACGCCGAGGATCAGCACGGCGTGCGACAGCGCGGTGAGGATGGGCCGGTTCTCTACCATCGGCGGCGGTTCGCGGCCATCAGTACTGCACGCGCCTTTCCACGAAGCGGAACTGTACCGCGGTGAGCGCGATGACGATGAACATCAGGACCACCGACTGCGCCGACGAGCCGCCGAGGTCGGCGGCCTTGACGCCGTCATAGTAGACCTTGTAGACGAGGATCTGCGTGGCCTGCGCCGGCCCGCCCTGGGTGGTGGCGTCGATCACGCCGAAAGTGTCGAAGAAGGCGTAGACGATGTTGACCACCAGCAGGAAGAAGGTGGTCGGCGACAGCAGCGGGAAAACGATGGTCCAGAAGCGCCGCATCGGCCGGGCGCCGTCGATCGCCGCCGCCTCGATCAGCGAGCGCGGGATCGACTGCAGTCCGGCGAGGAAGAACAGGAAGTTGTACGAGATCTGCTTCCATACCGACGCCACCACCACCAGCAGCATGGCCTGGTTCGCGTCGATGATCCAGTTCCAGTCGACGCCGGCCCGCTTCAGCAGGTAGGTGACGATGCCGATGGAAGGCGCGAAAAGGAAAGCCCACAGCACGCCGGCCACGGCGGGCGCGACCGCGTAGGGCCAGATGAGCAACGTCCTGTACGCCAGGGCGCCGCGCAGCACGCGGTCGGCCATCGTCGCGAGCAGCAGCGAGATGGCGATGCCCGAGAACGCGACCAGCGCGCTGAAGATCGCCGTGGTGCCGAACGAGGCGAGGTAGTTCTCGTCGCGGAACAGGCGCTCGAAATTCGCCAGGCCGACGAACTCGGTGCGCAGGCCGCACGCATCCTGCAGCTGGAAGGAGAACCAGACCGCCTGCGCCGCGGGCCAGAAGAAGAACACCAGCGTGACCGCGATCTGCGGCGCCAGCAGCGCGTACGGCAGCCACGCCGAGCGGAAGACGACCCGCTTCTCCATGATGCCCGGGGAAGTCCGGCGGGTCCGCCTCCTCGCGGCTAGCGGATCGCTGCTTCGAACCGGCGCAGGATGTCGTTGCCGCGCCGCACCGCGTCGTCCAGGGCGGCCTTCGCTTCCTTGCGGCCGGAGAACACCGCTTCGAGCTCTTCCTCGATCACCTCGCGGCCCTGCACGAAGTTGCCGAAGCGCAGGCCCTTGGAGTTCGCGGTAGGCGGCTTGTGCGTGAGCTGCCGCACCGGCAGGTCGGCCCCCGGGTTCTTGTCGTAGTAGCCGGACTTGCGCGTCAGCTCGTAGGCGGCGGCGTTGACGCCGAGCGCCGGCCGCAGCGTCCAGCCGAGCACCGGGTCGGGCGCGTAGCGCTGCTGCGCCTGGTAGCCGGCAAGGCGCAGGAACAGCTCCAGCCCGG
>NZ_DASSVG010000009.1:0-11265 GCF_035706265.1 Ramlibacter sp.
CTCGAAGTCGGCGCGCTGGATGTCCCTGGCATGCCGCACCTTGTCGATGACGCGGATCACGGGCGGCGCGAGTTCCTCGGTGCCGTCGGGCTTCTTGATCGTGACCGGGATGTCGGTCTTGACGCCGCCGAGCTGCTCGAGAAAGTCGATGTGGAAGTAGGTGCGGCGGAACTCGCCGTCGGTGATGCTCTTGAGGCCCAGGTCTTCCTGGAACTTCACGATCTCGGCGATCGCCTGGTCTTCGACCTTGCGCAGCTGCTCGGGGGTGATCTCGCCCTTGGCCTTCTGCGCCCGGGCTTCGAGCAGGTACTTCGGGCGCAGGAAGCTGCCGACGTGGTCGTAGCGGGCGGGGAGTTGCATCATGGTGGGGTCTCCTGTGTTTCGCCAATCATAGGTCCAGCACGAGCAGCGGGCCCTTCGCGCGCGAGCAGCAGGGGGTGAACTGGTCGTGCTTCGCCTTCTCCTCGTCGGTGAGATAGAGGTCGCGGTGGTCGCACTCGCCCTGCAGCACGCGCGTGAGGCAGGTGCCGCACACGCCCTGTTCGCAGGAGGTGAGGATCTCGACGCCGTGCGCCTGCAGCGCCTGCACCACGGTCTTGTCCGCGGGCACCTCGTAGGTGGCGCCGCTGCCGGCCAGCTTGACCTGGAAGGCGCGGTCGCCCTGCGTGTCCTGCGGCGCGGCGCCGAAGTACTCGAGGTGCACCTGCTCCTTGTTCCAGGCGAAGCGCTCGGCCGTCTTCACCACCCACTCGATGAAGCCGGTGGGGCCGCACACATAGATGTGCGTGCCCGGATCGGGTTCGCCGAGCAGGGCATCGAGGTCCAGCTTCTGCGCCGCCTCGCCGTCGTCGAAGTGGAACCGCACGCGGCCGGCGTACGGCGAGGCCGCGATCTCGTCGCGGAACGCAGTGCGCTCGGGCGAGCGCGTGCAGTAGTGCAGCGCGAAGTCGGCGCCCGCGGTCGCGAGCCGCTGCGCCATGCACAGCAGCGGCGTCACGCCGATGCCGCCGGCCAGCAGCAGCGTGCGCTGCGCATGCACCAGCGGGAAGTGGTTGCGCGGCTCGCTGATGGCCAGCGTGTCGCCTTCCTTCACCTGCTCGTGCATCGCGGCCGAGCCGCCGCGCGAATGCGCGTCGCGCAGCACGGCGATGCGGTAGCGGTGCTGCTCCGCCGCGTCGTTGCACAGCGAGTACTGGCGCGTGAGGCCGCCGGGCAGCTGCACGTCGATGTGCGAGCCGGCGCTGAAGCCGGGCAGGGCCGAGCCGTCCGGCTTCACCAGCTCGAAGCTGGCGATGTCCAGCGCCTCCTGCGTGCGCCGCGCGACCTTGACGGTGATCTGCGTCATGCCGGGGCCTGCTGCTGCGGCGGCTGTTCGGCGGCGAGCAGCCGGTCGATGATCCTGCGCGCCTGCACGCCGCCGGCGTCGATGTTCAGCATCAGCAGGCGGCGTGCCGGGTAGTCCAGCAGGTTGCGCTGCTGCGCCTCCAGCACGCCCTTGTCCTCGGCGAACACCTTGCCCTGGCCTTCGCGGATCTGCGCCGTGAGGTTGGTGTCCTTCGGGTTGAAGTTGCGCGCCATGCCCCAGAAGTACCACATGCTCGTTTCGGTCTCGGGGGTGAGGAAGTCCACCACGATCGAAGAGACCTTGTCCTTCGGGTCGGCGTGGTAGCCGCCCCTGCCGGCCAGGGCCACGCCCACTTCGATCATCACGTGGCTGGGCGGCAGGAAGTGGCAGACCTGCCAGCGATCCACCGGCTGGTCGTCGGGCAGGTGGTTGCCGCGCAGGTTGGCGCGCCAGAAGGGCGGCGGCATCACGTTGTCCATGAAGCGGCTGGTGATCACGTGCTCGCCTTCGGTCCTGGTCGTCACCGGCGTCTGGTCGATCTCCTTCTGGCCGATGCTGGTGGCGTGCACGTAGGTCTCGTGCGTCAGGTCCATCAGGTTGTCGACCATGAGGCGGTAGTCGCAGGCGATGTGGTACAGGCCGCCGCCGTAGGCCCAGTCGGGATCCTCCGCCCATTCGAGGTGGTGGATCTTCGCGGGGTCGGCCTTTTCGGCGTCGCCGGGCCAGACCCACACGAAGCCGTAGCGCTCCACCACGGGGTAGGCGCGGATCTTCGGGAAGCCCTGCACGCGCTGGCCGGGCATGGAGACGGTCTTGCCGTCGCAGCCCATCACCAGGCCGTGGTAGCCGCACACGAGATTGCCCTCGCAGACGAAGCCGAGCGAGAGCTTGGCGCCGCGGTGCGGGCAGAAGTCCTCCACCGCCGCGACCTGGCCCTCGCTGCCGCGATAGAACACGATCTTCTCGTTGCAGATGGTGCGCCCCAGGGGCTTGTCATCGATTTCGTCAGGCGTGCAGGCGACGTACCAGGCGTTCTTGGGAAACATGGGAAGAGGGCGGCGGAAGGGATTCGATGGCGCCGGATTATGGCGAGGGGCCCGCTGTATGTATACAGAATCGCGCTTTGAACGCGGGTTTACCCCGATCAATAAGCGCATTTGACGCATACGAATTGCTCTGATGTATACAGGCAGGGCGGCAGGCGCCGGCGCGCACGAGAAGGGCCTTCATTCGCCAAAGGTAATATCGCGCCCATCGCTATCGCAAAGCGTCATAACTGCTAGACGCGGCGGCGGTTTGCGGTAGCGGGCTGCGCGCTCAGAATCGCACCGACGCTCTCCGCGCCGGCTTCGGCCTGCGCGCGCGCACCAACAACGAAAGGAGATCCAACGCCATGCACAAGAGAACCCTTCTCCAGACCGCGGCGGCCGTGGCCTTGCTGGGCGCCAGCGGCCTCGCGCTGGCCCAGGACAACGTGTTCAAGATCGGCCTGATCCTGCCCATGACGGGCCAGCAGGCCACCACCGGCCGCCAGATCGAGGCGGCCGCGCGCCTGTGGATGGCGCAGAACGGCGACACCGTCGCCGGCAAGAAGATCCAGCTGATCGTGCGCGACGACACCAGCCTGCCGGACCAGACCCGCCGCCTGGCGCAGGAACTGGTCGTCAACGAGAAGGTGAACGTGCTGGCCGGCATGGGCATCACGCCTTCGGCGCTGGCCGTGGCGCCGATCGCCACCCAGTCGAAGACGCCCCTGGTGGTGATGGCCGCCGCCACCTCCAGCATCACGGAAGCCTCGCCCTACATCGTGCGTTCGAGCTTCACGCTGCCGCAGGTCTCGGTGGCGATGGCCGACTGGGCGCCCAAGAACGGCATCAAGAACGTGGTGACCCTGGTGACCGACTACGGCCCCGGCCTGGATGCCGAGAAGTACTTCAGCGAGCGCTTCGTCTTCAACGGCGGCAAGGTGCCGGAGAAGCTGCGCGTGCCGCTGCGCAACCCCGACTTCGCGCCCTTCCTGCAGAAGGTGCGCGATCTCAAGCCCGATGCGCTGTTCGTGTTCGTGCCCTCCGGCGCCGGGGCCGCGGTGATGAAGCAGTTCGGCGAGCGCGGCATGGACAAGGCCGGCATCCGCCTGATCGGCACCGGCGACGTGACGGACGACGACCAGCTGAACGACATGGGCGACGTGGCCCTGGGCGTGGTGACCTCGCACCACTACTCGGCCTACCACCCCTCGCCCGCGAACAAGAAGTTCGTCTCCGAGTTCATGAAGGCGAACAAGAACCTGCGGCCCAACTTCATGGCCATCGGCGGCTACGACGGCATGCGCGTGATCTACGAGGCACTGAAGAAGACCGGCGGCAAGGGCGGCGGCGACGCGCTGATCGCTGCCATGAAGGGCCAGATCTTCGAGAGCCCGCGCGGCCCCGTGTTCATCGACGCCCAGACCCGCGACATCGTCCAGAACGTCTACCTGCGCAAGGTGGAGAAGAAGGACGGCCAGCTGTGGAACGTGGAGTTCGACGTCATCAAGGACGTGAAGGACCCGGGCAAGTCGAAGTGAGGTTGAGCGTCAGGCGTTCAGCGTTGAGCGTGAATGCCTGACACCAGGCAGTTCCACGCTCAACGCCGTACGCTCAACCCCATGTTGACCATCCTCTTCGACGGCATCGCCTACGGCATGCTGTTGTTCGTGCTTGCCGTCGGCCTCGCCGTGACCATGGGGCTGATGAACTTCATCAACCTGGCCCACGGCGCCTTCGCCATGGCGGGCGGCTACATCACCGTGCTGCTGATGCAGCGCGCCGACGTGCCTTTCCTGGTCTGCCTGCCGCTCGCCTTCCTCGGCTCGGCGCTGCTCGGCGCCGTCTGCGAACGCACGCTGTACCGGCCGCTCTATCGCAAGCCGCACCTGGACCAGGTGCTGTTCTCGATCGGCCTGGTGTTCATGGCGGTCGCCGCTGTCGACTACTACGTCGGCTCCACCCAGCAGATCATGCAGCTGCCGGAATGGCTCAAGGGCCGCACCGAGATCGGCTCGCTGGGCATGGGGCACTACCGCCTGTTCATCATCGCCGTCTGCGCCGCGCTCACGGTGGGCCTGCAGTTCGTGCTGGCGCGCACCCGCTTCGGCAGCCGCCTGCGCGCCTCGGTGGACGACCAGCGCGTGGCCGCCGGCATGGGCATCAACGTCAACCTGGTGTTCCTCTCCACCTTTGCCTTCGGCTCGGGCCTGGCCGGCCTGGGCGGCGCGCTGGGCGCCGAGGTGCTGGGGCTCGACCCCTCGTTCCCGCTCAAGTTCATGATCTATTTCCTGATCGTGGTGGCCGTGGGCGGCACCTCCTCGATCACCGGCCCGCTGCTCGCCGCGCTGCTGCTCGGCGTGGCGGATGTGGCCGGCAAGTACTACATCCCCAAGATGGGCGCCTTCATCGTCTACAGCCTGATGATCGTGATCCTGCTGTGGAAGCCCAACGGGCTGTTCGTGCGGCGAGGGGGCAAGGCATGAGCGCGCAACGCGACCTGCTGCGGGCGAGCCGCATCAAGGCCTGGGAGCCGGTGGTGTGGCTGCTGGCCTTCGCCTCGCCGCTGCTCTTTCCCACCCACGCGCTGATCATCAACGAGATCGCGATCGTGGGCCTGTTCGCCGTCTCGCTGGACCTGGTGCTGGGTTACGGCGGCATCGTGTCGCTCGGGCACGCAGCTTTCTTCGGGCTCGGCGCCTATGCGTCGGCCCTGTTCTGCAAGCACGTGAATCCGGATCCGCACCTGGGCCTGCTGGTCTCGATGGGCGCGGCGGCGGTGCTGGGCCTGGCGGCGAGCTTCACCGTGCTGCGTGGCAGCGACCTCACGCGCCTGATGGTGACGCTGGGGGTGGCGCTGATCCTGCTGGAGCTGGCCAACAAGCTCGATTGGCTCACCAACGGCATCGATGGCATCCAGGGCCTGATGTTCTCGCCGGTGCTCGGCAAGTTCGAGTTCGACCTCGCCGGCCGCACGGCCTCGTACTACTCCCTGACAGTGCTGCTGGTCCTGTTCATCGTCGCCCGCCGGATCGTGCACTCGCCTTTCGGCGCCACACTCAAGGCGATCCGCGACAACCGCCTGCGCGCGATGGCGATCGGCATTCCGGTGCACGCGCGCCTGGTGGCGGTCTACACCCTGGCCGCGGCGATGGCCGGCGCGGCGGGCGGCCTGTTCACGCAGACGTCCGGCTTCGCTTCGCTCGACGTGTTCGAGTTCCACCGCTCCGCCGACACGCTGCTGATGCTGGTGATCGGCGGGGTCGGCTGGCTCTATGGCGGGCTGGCCGGCGCCGTGGTGTTCAAGTTGATGCAGGACTGGATCTCCGGCATCACGCAGCAGTATTGGGGCTTCTGGCTGGGCCTCTTCCTCGTCGTGCTGGTGCTCGTGGGCCGCGACCGGCTGCTGAAGCCCTGGACCTGGTGGAAGAAGGCATGAGCGAGACCGTGCTTTCCTGCGAGGGCCTCGTCAAGCGCTTCGGCGGCATCGTGGCCACCAGCGACGTGAGCCTGGAGCTGCGGCGCGGCGCCCGCCACGCCCTGATCGGCCCCAACGGCGCCGGCAAGACGACCCTCATCAACCTGCTCACCGGCGTGCTGGAGCCGACCGCGGGCCGCATCACGCTGGAGGGCCGCGACATCACGCAGCTCGCGCCGCACCAGCGGGTGCGCCGCGGCATGGTGCGCACCTTCCAGATCAACCAGCTGTTCGCGTCCATGACCCCGCTGGAAACGCTGGCCCTGGTGATCTCGCAGCACCGCGGCCTGGGCATCCGCTGGTGGCGCTCGCTCGGCAAGGACGGCGGCGTCGCCGAACGCGCGCAGCAACTGCTGGAGCAGTTCCAGCTGGCCGAAGTGGCCAACCAGCAGACCGAGCACCTCGCCTACGGCAAGCGCCGGCTGCTGGAGATCGCGATCGCGCTGGCCTGCGAGCCGCGCGTGCTGCTGCTGGACGAGCCGGTGGCCGGCGTGCCGGCCGGCGAGCGCGAGGAGCTGCTGCAGACCGTCGCCGCGCTGCCTGCCGACGTCTCCGTGCTGCTGATCGAGCACGACATGGACCTGGTGTTCAGCTTCGCCGACCGCATGACGGTGCTCGTCAACGGCGCCGTGCTCACCGAGGGCACGCCGGACGAGATCGAGGCCGATCCGCAGGTGAAGGCCGTGTACCTGGGTTACGAGAACGAGCCGCTCCATGTCTGAACTGCTGCGCGTCGAGAACCTGAGCGCCGGCTACGGCGAGGCCGTCGTCCTGCACGACGTGGGCTTCGCGCTGGGGCAGGGCCGCACGCTTGCCCTGCTGGGACGCAACGGCACCGGCAAGACCACCCTGATCAACACGCTGGCCGGCGCCACGCGCCAGCATGGCGGCAGCATCACGCTGGGCGGCGTGGCGCTGCACAAGCTGCCTTCGCACGAGCGGGCCGCCGCCGGCATCGGCTGGGTGCCGCAGGAGCGCAACATCTTCAAGTCGCTCACGGTGCACGAGAACCTCACCGCGGTGGCGCGGCCCGGGCCGTGGACGCCGGCACGCGTCTACGAGATGTTCCCGCGCCTGGCCGAGCGCAAGAGCAACCTCGGCACCCAGCTGTCCGGCGGCGAGCAGCAGATGCTGGCCATGGGCCGCGCACTGGTGGTGAACCCGAAGCTGCTGCTGCTGGACGAGCCGCTGGAAGGGCTGGCGCCGATCATCGTGGGCGAGCTGCTGCGCGCGATCTCGCGCATCACGCGCGAGGAGGGGCTGTCGGCCATCATCGTGGAACAGCACCCGCTCGCCATCCTCGACATCTCCCACAGCGCGATCGTGCTGGACCACGGCACGGTGGTGCACGCCGACGAGGCCCTGCGTCTGCGCCACGACCCCGAGCTGCTGGATCGCCTGCTCGGTGTGGCACGATAGGCCGATGGATTTTTCCCGCAGGAGATTCGCGCTGGCCGGCGCGGGCGCGGCCGCCGCGCTCGCCACGCCCTGGCTGGCGGCGCAAGGCAACTGGCCCGTGCGGCCGATCCGCATCGTCGTGCCCTTCGGCGCCGGCGGCGTGGCCGACCTCACGGCCCGCGCCGTGGGACAGATGCTGGCCGACCAGCTCGGGCAGAGCGTCGTGATCGACAACCGGCCGGGCGCCGGTGGCGTGACGGCCGGCTCGCTGGTGGCGCAGGCCGAACCCGATGGCTACACGCTGCTTCTCATGAGCAACGGCACGGCCGTGAGCGAAGGCCTGTTCAAGAAGCTGCCCTTCGAGGCGCAGAAGGATTTCGCGCCGGTCTCGCTGCTCGGCACCTTCGACATCGCGCTCGTGGTGCCGGAGAACTCGCGCTTCCGCAGCCTGGGCGACCTGCTCGCCTACGCGAAGGCGAACCCCGGCAAGCTGAACATCGCCACCGTGGCGGTGGGCAGCACGCAGAACCTGGCGGCGGAACTGTTCAAGACCACCGCCGGCATCGAGGTGCAGGTGGTGCCCTTCAACGGCACGCCGGCGGTGATCACCGCGCTGCGCGGCGGCTCGGTCGATGCGGCGGTGGAGATCCTGGCCCCCGTGAAGTCGCAGATCACCGGGAAGGCGCTGCGCGCGCTGGCCACCTTCGGCGACAAGAGGCCGGACGGCCTGCCGGACGTGCCCATCGCCTCCGAAACCGGCGGCGCGCTCGCCGGCCTGCGCATCGCGTCGTGGAACGCGCTGGCCGCGCCGGCCCGCACGCCCGCGCCCGTGTTGCTGCGCCTCAACGCGGAATTGAAGAAGGCGCTGGCCAGCCCCGCGCTCAAACGCAAGCTCGCCGACCTCAACGTGGAGGCGCGCTGGAGCACCCCCGAGGACCTGGGCAACCTGCTGGCCAGCGAGATCCGGCGCTGGAGCGACGTCATCGCGCGGGCGAAGATCCCGCGGCAGTGACATATCTCCTTCGGGTCAACCCGAACGTGACTTGACGCCCATCAAGGGCCGCACCGGCGACCAGCTCTACCATGTTCAGAAGGGGGTGTTCCAACCCTCTCCCCAGGGCGTCTCCATCCCCTTGGCCCTGGGGATTCACGCGGCCTGCGGGCCGCCAGGCCGCCGGCAGCTCACGGGCTGCGGCGGCCTCTTTCATGGCGCCGCCTCAGAGCGCATGCGCCACGACCGAAGGGGCCATGGCGCGGATCAGGTCCAGCGTCGCCTTCTGCACCGGCGTGGCCGGCCGCTGCAGGCTGGTGGCCAGCGAGAGCCGGATGCGCAGCGGCGGCGAGCCGATCGGCTGGGTGGCGTAGGCCGAGGGCCGGGGAGAATTCAGCACCGCGTTGCGCGAGAGGATGGCGCAACCGGCGCCATCGAGCACCAGATCGAGGATGGCCGAAACGCCGTCGATCTCCAGCGCCACCAGCGGGCGGCAGCCGACGTCGGCCATCTCGGCTTCCACGTGCATGCGGATCGCGTTGGGCCGGGTGGGGATCACCAGCGGCAGCTTCGCCACTTCGGCCAGCGGGATCGGGCCCGGCGGCGGGTCTTCCTGCAGGCCCGGGGGGCGGGCCCGCACCAGCACCAGGTCCTCTTCCAGCAGCGGGGCCAGGTCCAGTTCGCGCGCGGGCTGGGCGTTGTACAGCACGGCGATGTCGAGCCGGCCGCTCACCAGCCCCTCCTGCAGCCCGCCGGAAAGCCCTTCACTGATCGAGATGCGCGCCTCCGGCAGCTGTTCGCGGAAGGCGCGCGTGAGCGGCACCGTCAGGACGCGTGCCACGCTGCTCGGTAGCCCCACCGCGACGCGCCCTGCCAGCCCGCCACGGAGGCGCCCCAGGTCTTCGCGCGCGCGCTCCACCTGGTGCAGGATGCCGCGCCCGTGCTCCAGCAGCAGCTTGCCCGCCTCGGTGGGCACGGCGCCGCGGCCGTTGCGCACCAGCAGGTTCTGGCGCAGTTCCACTTCGAGCAGGCGCACCTGGCGGCTGAGCGCCGGCTGGGCGACGTCGAGCTCGATCGCGGCCCGCGTGAAGCTGCCCAGCTCGGCGACGCGAACGAAGTACTCCAGCTGCTTCAGGTCCATGAATCCGAATACCTTGGCAGGCATTATGCCGAAGCGATATACCTGCTAGTCACGGGCTTCGCTGGTCGCGCCGCCGGGTCGCGCCGACAATCCGCGCCATGACTGCGACGCTCCAGGGAATCTCCTCGATGGCGACCCGCCAGGTGCTGACCGAACTGGCGCAGGCCTATGGACAGCGCACCGATGCCCGGGTGCAGGTCGAATCGGTCGGCGGTGTCGATGCCGCGAAGCGGGTCGCCGCCGGCGAGCCCTTCGACTTCGTCGTGCTCGCCTCCGATGCGATCGACAAGCTGATCGCGGGCGGCCAGGCCGTGGCGGGCAGCCGCGTCGACATCGTGGAGTCCGGCGTCGCCATCGCGGTGAAGGCCGGTGCGCCGCGCCTGGACCTCTCGAGCGAGGAGGCGCTCAAGCGCGCCGTGCTCGCCGCGCCGACGGTGGGCTATTCCACCGGCCCCAGCGGCGTGGCGCTGGTGAAGCTGTTCGAGCGCTGGCGCATCGCGCAGGACCTGCAGGGCAAGCTGGTGCAGGCGCCGCCGGGCGTGCCGGTCGGCTCGCTGGTGGCGCGCGGCGACGTGGCGCTGGGCTTCCAGCAACTCAGCGAGCTGATCCACCTCGAAGGCATCACCATCGCCGGCCCGATGCCGCTGGCCGTGCAGATCAAGACCATCTTCGCCGGCGCCCTGTGCGCCAGCTCGAAGCAGCCGGACGCCGTGCGCGCGCTGCTCGCCTTCATGGCCTCGCCCGATGCCGCCGTGGCCAAGCGCCGCAACGGCATGGAACCCGCCTGATCCCGCAGCAAGGAAAACGACATGAGCCTCATCATCGATTGCCACGGCCACTACACCACGGCGCCCAAGCCGCTGGAGGAGTGGCGCAACCGGCAGATCGCCGCCCTCCAGGACCCGGCGCAGAAGCCCAGCCCCTCGCAGCTGAAGATCGGCGACGACGAGATCCGCGAATCGATCGCCAACAACCAGCTGCGCCTGATGAAGGAGCGCGGCAACGACCTGACCCTGTTCTCGCCGCGCGCCAGCTTCATGGCCCACCACATCGGCGACTTCGAGGTCTCCAGCACCTGGGCGGCGATCTGCAACGAGCTGTGCTTCCGCGTCGCGCAGCTGTTCCCGGAGCACTTCGTGCCGGTGGCGATGCTGCCGCAGTCGCCCGGCGTGGACCCGAAGACCTGCATCCCCGAGATGGAGAAGTGCATCCGCGAGTACGGCGCGGTCGGCATCAACCTCAACCCGGACCCCTCGGGCGGCCACTGGAAGGAGCCGCCGCTCACGGACAAGTGGTGGTACCCGATCTACGAGAAGATGGTGGAGTACGACGTGCCGGCGATGATCCACGTCTCCACCTCGTGCAACCCGTGCTTCCATACCACCGGCGCGCACTACATCAACGCCGACACCACGGCCTTCATGCAGCTGATCCAGGGCGACCTGTTCAAGGACTTCCCGCAGCTGCGCTTCATCATCCCGCACGGCGGCGGCGCTGTCCCCTACCACTGGGGGCGCTACCGCGGCCTGGCGCAGGAGATGAAGAAGCCGCTGCTGGATACGCACGTGATGAACAACGTGTTCTTCGACACCTGCGTGTACCACCAGCCGGGCATCAACCTGCTCAATACGGTGATCCCGGTGAAGAACGTGCTGTTCGCCTCCGAGATGATCGGGGCGGTGCGCGGCATCGATCCCACCACCGGCCACTACTACGACGACACCAAGCGCTACATCGACGGCTCGACGATCCTGTCCCCCGAGGACAAGCACGCGATCTTCGAAGCCAACGCGCGCCGTGTCTTCCCGCGCCTCGACGCGAGGCTGAAGAAGCAGGGCAGGTAGCAAGTCAAACAACCGGACGCAAGGAACGCAAAGGACGCGAAAA
>NZ_DASSVG010000010.1:0-26426 GCF_035706265.1 Ramlibacter sp.
GGGCGTCTCGATCCTCAGCTACGGCGGCAGCGTGCAGTTCGGCGTGATGGCCGACACGGCCCTGTGCCCCGAGCCGCAGCGCATCATCGACCAGTTCGAGCCCGAGTTCGCCAAGCTGTCGCTGGTCACGCTGATGCTGCCTTGGGGGGAGGGCGACTGAAGACCGAACGGCCGGACGCAGAGGACGCGAAAGATACGCAGAGGACGCAAAAGAGACAAAGAAGCCTTCGAAGGTTTCCTTTGCGTCCTTTGCGTACCCTTTGCGTCCTCTGCGTCCGGAAGTTGGCTGCTCACGCCTCCTGCTTCAGCCGCAGCGTCGTGAACTCCGCCTCGTAGTCCTTGGCCAGCTGCAGCTTCTGCTCCTCGGTGAGCACCTCGCCGGCCTGGGGGAAGAACTTCTGTTCTTCCTCGTCGAGGTGGTGCTCGATCTTGTCGCACAGCTTCTGGCAGCACTCCTGCCATTCGGCCGCGTGCGGGTCCACCTGTTCCAGGTGTTCCACCATTTCGTCCATGACGTGGTGTTCGGCGATCGCGTGGCGCGCCAGGTCCACCGACTGGTCGCACTGGAACAGCGGCACGTAGAAGCAGCGCTCCTCCGCCGTCTCGTGGGCGGCGAGTTCGGCCTTGAGTTCCTCGAACACGTGCTGCCGCTCCTCGGTGGCGGGCTTGCTGGCGAGCAGCCGCGCATAGAGTTCGCGCTGTGCGCGGTGGCTGACCAGCAGGGCCTGGAAGATGTTCATGCCGTCCATGGCGCGCATTGTTGCGCCGGGACCGCGGAAGACCTGTAGGCCTAGGCCGCCAGTTCGGCGCGTGCCAGTTCCACGTCCAGCCACTCCTCGGCGTCCAGCGGCTGCATGGCGGCGGCGCGTTCGTACAGCGCGGTGGCTTCCTTCAGCTTCGCGTCGCCTTCGAGCATGACCAGGCCGTTCGCATACTGGATCAACGCGATCGGCGCCTCGGGGTAGAGGCGCAGCGCTTCCTGGAACATCTTCAGCCCGGTCTCCTTCTTCGCGCCGTAGGTCATGCCGCCGATCAGGCTGCCGACCTTGTCGATCACTTCGGCGTGGAAGGTGCCCAGCGCGATGTGCGCGTCGGCGTGCCGCGGCTCCAGCCGGATGGTGCGCTCCAGCGCCTCCTTGACGCGGCTGCCCAGGCCCTGGGCCAGCGCCTTGGCCACGCTGATGCCCTGGCTGTAGCGCCCGAGGGCATAGGCCTGCCAGTACCACGCGGCCGGGAGCTCGGGATGCGCCGCCGCCTGCAGCTGCGCCCGGTGCGCCGCTTCCTGGAACAGGGCGAGGCGAACCTTTTCCTTCTTCTCCAGGTAGTTGGCGTAGATGCAGGCAGCCTTGTTGGCCACCGTGATGCCGGCCTCGCCCGCGGCGAGCCCCGCCTCGTAGGCGCGCCGGAACTCACCGTTGTGGTACAGCACCCAGGCGCGCAGCACCCTCGCATCCGTGGGCAGCGGCGCGGCGTCTCCCGCGTGCAGGCGGTGCCACTGCCTTTCCACGCCGGCTTCGTCGTACTGGTATTCGCCCAGGTGCGGGAAGGCCGTCCACTCGGACATCGGTGTCTCCCGTTGCCTGCGTTCAGCCTCCCGGTGCGGCGCCGGCCTCGTAAGCCCCGGCCAGTTCCAGCAGGTGGGCCCGCTGCGCAGGTTCCAGATAGGGTACCAGCAGATGGAGCACGTGGTGCGCTCCGCGCAGCAGCGCCTGCTGCGCGCCTTCCGGCTCGAGCGCGCGCCGCGGGTCGCGCACGTACTCGTAACTCAGCCAGTAGGTCAGCACCACCACCATGCTGGTCGCCGTGGCTTCCACCTGGCGCGAATCGATCGCGATCGCGCCGCTGTGGCTCATGCCATCGAGCATGGCGCGGATCGCGCGGGTCTTGTTCTTCAGGACGGTCTGGAATTCGGTCTCCAGGCGACGATTGCGCGAGAGCAGGTCGTTCAGGTCCCGGTACAGGAAGCGGTATTGCCAGATCAGCTCGAACAGCGTGTGCAGGAAGAACCAGGCGTCCTCCACGTCGCGCACGCCACCGGCGGCATTCAGCAGTTCGCCGAGCGCCTTCTCGTAGCGGTCGAAGAGCGAGTTGATCAACTCGTCCTTCGCCGGGTAGTGGTAGTAGAGGTTGCCCGGGCTGATGTTCAGCTCGGAAGAGATCAGCGTGGTGGAGACGTTCGGCTCGCCGAAGCGGTTGAACAGGTCGAGCGTCACCTCCAGGATGCGTTCGGCCGTGCGCCGCGGCGGTTTTTTCGGCATGGTTTCAGGCGCTTTGCAATGTGGAATCGAGTTCGTCCAGCACGCCGCGCAGGCGATCGAGCGCGGTGGCGAGCCGGCGCGAGGGCGGCAGCGCCACCAGGTGGCGTCCTGGCTCGTTCAAGATGTCGGTGCGCAGCGTGATGCCGTGGCGTGCGAGCGTGGCCGAGAGCGCAGGCGCGCGGGCGCGCAGCCAGGCGCGCGTGCGCCGGTAGGCATGCTCCGCGAGCACGCGCCGCTGCGCGTAGCCGAAAGGGTGGGCCTGCTGCAGCACCGCGTCGTCGGCCTCGGGCTCCAGCAGCACGATGTCGGTGTCCGGATAGGCCCGGGCGTAATGCCGCATGCCCAGCGCCAGGCGCGAGTGGATCATGGTGCGGATCGCCTGGCCCAGCAGCGAGGGCAGGCCGCCGGCTGCCGTGCCGGGCAGGGCGAAGGGCACCAGCGGATTGAGGCACAGGACCAGGTCCATCCCCGCTTCCAGCGCCACCGAGGCATGCAGCGTCTTGGTGAGCGCCCCGTCGACGAAGAAGCGGCCGTCGATCTCCACCGGCGGGAACAGGCCGGGCAGGGCGCAGGTGGCCTGCACGGCGCGCGAGATCGGCACGTGGTCCCAGCCCGGGCTGCCGAAGGCGACGGCCCGGCCCTGGTCCACTTCGGTAGCCACCAGCGTCAGGCGGCCGGCGAGGGCGCGGAAATCGTTGCTGCGGCCCGGGCGCGCGAACACGCGGGCGAGCCGGCGGTCGATCTCGGCGGAGGAGAAGAGCCCGGCCGGCAGGGCCGCGGCGAGCGGCTCCAGCGCATGCAGCAGTGGCTCGCGCCGCACGCCGGCGCGCCACGCGCTGGCCGCGGCCAGCCAGGGCAGGCGGGCGGCGCGGCGGAGATATTCGCCCCAGGCGGGCTCGGTGAGCCAGGCCGGATCGAACACGTCCTGCGCGTCGCCGCGGTTCTCGATGAAGCCGGCGCACATCGCGCGCGGCGCGATGCCGTTGGCGAGGCCCGCCGCGATGAAGCCGCCGGCCGACACGCCCACGTAGTGGTCCAGGCGCGTGAACTCCACGCCTTCGAGCGCCTCGGCCAGCGCGCAGAGGGCGCCGATCTCCCAGATCGCGCCCAGCGGGCCGCCGCCGGCGAGCGCCAGCGCGATGCGCGGCGCCCTCCGAGGCGCCTGGCGAGGCGCCCCGCGGGGCGCCAGCCGCCCCGTCACTCGGCTGCGGCCTTGCGGCCCGGCGCGCGCTTGCGTGCGGCCTTCGCCACCGGCCGCTTCACCGGCTCGCTGCGTGCCGCCGTCTTGCGCGCCGCCCGGCGTGCCGCCACCTGGCCGCCGCCGAGGCTTGCCACGGCGCGATTCAACTCCTCGATGCGCGCCGTCAGTTCGTCGATCTCGCGCGCGGTCGGCACGCCCAGCTTCTTGAGGGCGCGCGAGACGCGCTCCTCGAAGATGTTCTCCAGCTTGTCCCACTGGCCCGAAGCCTTGTTGGACAGGTCGGTGGCCATCGAGGCCATGCGGGCGGTGGCGTCCGTCAGCTTCTCGCCGGCGGCCGCCTGCGTGCGCTTCTGGATGGTGAGCCCTTCCTTCACCAGGGCCTGGAACACCTTGCCGCCCTCCGCCTGCGCCTTGGAGAACGCGCCCAGGCCCGCCAGCCAGATCTGCTGCGCGGATTCCTTGACCGTGCCGGCCAGATCGGCCGCTTCGCCCGTCGCCGAGCCTTCTTCCTCGCTGGTTTTCTTCAGCTTGGTGACCATGGGACCTCCTGGGTTGTGGAATCGTCACTTGACACTGTAGGGCCAGGCTGGCGGGAGTTGTAGAGGGCCGCGTCCAGAATGCGCGGGTCTCAGCGCCCGGCCGGCGACTCGGGTTGGAGGAAGCGTACGACGCGGGCGGGGGATCCGACCACGAGGGCATGGTCGGGGACGTCCCGGGTCACCACTGCGCCAGCGGCCACCATCGCGCCGGCGCCGATCGTGAGCCCGGGCAGGATGATGGCGCCGGCGCCGATCGACGCACCTTGCCTGACCCGGGTGACGGGGAAGTTCTCCGGGTAGACCTGCGAGCGGGGCATCCTGTCGTTCGTGAACGTGGCGTTCGGACCGACGAAGACGTTGTCCTCCAGGCGCAGCCCGTCCCACAGGTAGTTGCCGCACTTGACGGTGACGTTGTCGCCGACGATCACGTCGTTCTCGACGAAGCAGTGGGCGTTGATGTTGCAGTTCCGGCCGATTTGGGCCTTGGCGAGCACGACCACGAACTGCCAGATTCGCGTGCCGCTGCCGATGTCGGACGACTGCACGTCGGACAGGGGGTGGCAGTAGTAGTCCTTCTCTTGCGCCTTGCTGATCATGCGGGGAATGGTACGCTTCCCGGCATTGCGCATCCCGCGGCTCCAGGTTCGGCCACAGAGGAGGATCCATGCACTACTTCGTGACGGGCGCGACCGGCTTCATCGGCAAGCGGCTGGTGAAGAAGCTGCTGCAGCGCAAGGACGCGGTGGTCCACTTCCTGATCCGGCGCGAGAGCGAAGGCAAGGTGGAGGCGCTGCGCGAGTGGTGGGGGGCGGACGCCGCGCACGCCGTGCCCGTGTTCGGCGACCTCACGCAGAAGAACCTGGCCGTCTCGGCGCAGGAGGCGCAGCGCCTGCAGGGCGAGGTGCGGCACTTCTACCATCTCGCCGCCGTTTACGACCTCGAGGCGGACGCCGAAAGCCAGCTGCAGGTGAACGTGGAGGGCACGCGCAACGTGCTGGCGTTCGCGCAGGCTATCGGCGCCGGCCACTTCCACCACGTCTCCTCGATCGCCGCCGCCGGCCTCTACGAAGGCGTGTTCCGCGAGGACATGTTCGAGGAGGCGGAGAACGTCGACCATCCGTACTTCCTGACCAAGCACGAGAGCGAGAAGATCGTGCGCACGGAGGCGAAGCTGCCCTGGACGGTCTACCGGCCGGCGATGGTGGTCGGCGACAGCCGCAGCGGCGAGATGGACAAGGTCGACGGGCCCTACTACTTCTTCAAGCTGATCCAGCGCATGCGGCAGCTGCTGCCGCCATGGATGCCCTCCATCGGACTGGAGGGCGGCCGCATCAACATCGTGCCGGTGGATTACGTGGTGGACGCACTGGCGCACATCAGCCACCAGGAGGCAATCGAGGGCCGCTGCTTCCATCTCGTCGACCCGCACGGCTACCGCGTGGGCGACGTGCTGGACATCTTCAGCCGCGCCGCGCATGCACCGCGCATCGGCCTGTTCGTGAACGCGGCGCTGCTCGGGTTCATCCCGCGCTCGGTCAAGAAAAGCCTGCTGGCGATCGCGCCCGTGCGGCGCATCCGGCGGGCCGTGATGAAGGACCTGGGGCTGCCCGAGGACATCCTGGAGTTCGTCAACTATCCGACCCGCTTCGACGACCGCGAGACGCGCGCCCTGCTCAAGGGCACCGGCATCGCCTGCCCCGACCTGAAGGACTATGCGTGGCGCCTGTGGGACTACTGGGAGCGCCACCTCGACCCGGAACTGCACATCGACCGGACGCTGCGCGGCACGGTGGCCGGCAAGGTGGTGCTGGTCACCGGCGGCTCCTCCGGCATCGGCCTCGCCGCGGCCCACAAGTTCGCCGAAGCGGGCGCCACCACCATCATCTGCGGGCGCGACCAGGACAAGCTGGACGAAGCCTGCAGGGCCGCCGAGGCCCGCGGCCATCAATTCGTTGCCTATCCGGCGGATCTCTCCGACATGGCGGATTGCGACCGCCTGGTGCAGCTGTTGCTGGAGCAGCACGGCGGCGTCGACTTCCTGGTGAACAACGCCGGGCGCTCGATCCGGCGCGCGATCGAGGCGAGCTACGAGCGCTTCCACGACTTCGAGCGCACCATGCAGCTCAATTACTTCGGCGCGCTGCGCATCACCCTGGGCCTGCTGCCCTCGATGGCGGCGCGGCGCAGCGGCCACGTGGTGAACATCAGCTCGATCGGCGTGCTGACCAACGCACCGCGCTTCTCCGCCTACGTGGCTTCGAAGGCCGCCCTGGACGCGTGGACGCGCTGCGCCGCGAGCGAGTACCAGGACCAGGGCGTCACCTTCACCACCATCAACATGCCGCTGGTGCGCACCCCCATGATCGCGCCCACGCGGATCTACAACAACGTGCCCACCTTGTCGCCCGAGGAGGCGGCCGACCTGGTCGTGCAGGCCTGCGTGGAGAAGCCGGTGCGCATCGCCACCCGCCTGGGTGTATTCGGCGAGGTCCTGCATGCGCTGCTGCCGCGGGTGGCGCAGGTGGGCATGAACACCACGTTCCGGATGTTCCCGGATTCGGCCGCCGCCACGGGCGGCAAGGAGGCCGGCAAGGCGCAGCTGTCCCCGGAGGCCATCGCGCTGCAGCAGATGCTGCGGGGGATTCACTTCTAATTGCAGCGCTTGCTGCGGCGGATTCACTTCTGGTTGCATGCTGACGGCGCTGCAAGGGGCCGCCGGATTGCGGGTGCCATAATCGCCGACTTTCTCGGGGCGCCTGCGCGTCCCCCGCCCTGGGGAGGGTTCGTTCATGATTCTCGTGACGGGAGGGGCCGGCTTCATCGGCTCGAATTTCGTTCTGGACTGGGTCGCCGCGACCGGCGAGCCGGTGCTCAATCTCGACAAGCTCACCTACGCCGGCAACCTGGAGAACCTGCAGTCGCTCCAGGGCGACGAGCGCCACCAGTTCGTGCAGGGCGACATCGGCGATGCAGCCCTGGTGGAATCGCTGCTCGCGCGGCACCGCCCGCGCGCCGTGCTGAACTTCGCCGCCGAATCGCACGTGGACCGCTCCATCCACGCCCCCGGCACCTTCATCGAGACCAACGTGGTCGGCACCTTCCGCCTGCTGGAGGCCGTGCGGGCCTACTGGGGCGGCCTGCAGGGCGCCGAGCGTGATCGCTTCCGCTTCCTGCACGTTTCCACCGACGAGGTCTATGGATCGCTGGGTCCCGGCGATCCCGCCTTCACGGAGCAGAACCGCTACGAGCCGAACAGCCCTTATTCGGCCAGCAAGGCGGCCAGCGACCACCTGGTGCGGGCCTACCACCACACCTACGGCCTGCCGGTGCTCACCACCAACTGCTCGAACAATTACGGGCCCTTCCACTTCCCCGAGAAGCTGATCCCGCTGATGATCGTCAACGCGCTGGCGGGCAAGCCGCTGCCGGTGTACGGCGACGGCCAGCAGATCCGCGACTGGCTCTATGTCGGCGACCACTGCAGCGCGATCCGGCGCGTGCTGGAAGCCGGGCGCGTGGGCGAGACCTACAACGTGGGCGGCTGGAACGAGAAGGCCAACCTGGACGTGGTGCGCAGCGTCTGCGCGCTGCTGGACGAACTCCAGCCGCGCGCCGGCGGCGGCAGCTACGGCGAGCAGATCACCTTCGTGAAGGACCGTCCCGGACACGACCGCCGCTATGCGATCGATGCGCGCAAGCTGGAACGCGAGCTGGGCTGGAAGCCCGCGGAGACCTTCGAGACCGGGCTGCGCAAGACCGTGCAGTGGTACCTGGCCCACGGCGACTGGGTCAAGCACGTGCAAAGCGGCGCCTACCGCGAGTGGATCGCCACGCAGTACGCGCAGGCGGCCTGAGCCCGTGAAGATCCTGCTGTTCGGCGCCAATGGGCAGGTGGGCTGGGAGCTGCGGCGCAGCCTCGCGCCGCTGGGCGAGCTGATCGCGCTCGGCTCCGCCGGCGAGGAGGGCCTGGCCGGGAATTTCCTGGACCCGCAGGCCGTCGCCGCCACGGTGGAAAAGGTGCGTCCGACCGTCGTCGTCAACGCCGCCGCCTACACCGCCGTGGACAGGGCGGAGAGCGAGCCGGACGCGGCGCGCATGGTCAATGCACTGACCCCGGAGGCGATCGCCCAGTCCGCGCGGCGCATCGGCGCCCCCGTCGTCCACTATTCGACCGACTACGTCTTCGACGGCAGTGGCGAGCAGCCCTGGCGCGAGGACGACGTCACCGGGCCCCTGAGCGTCTACGGCCGCACCAAGCTGGAAGGCGAGCAGCGCATCGCGGCCGCCCAGCCGCAGCACTTGATCCTGCGCACCAGCTGGGTCTATGCAGCGCGGGGCGGGAATTTCGCCAAGACCATGGTGCGGCTCGCTCGCGAGCGCGAGCGCCTGACGGTGATCGACGACCAGTTCGGCGCGCCGACGGGGGCCGAGCTGCTGGCGGACGTGACCGCGCACGCGATTCCCGCATTGCTGCGCGATCCCGCGCTGGCCGGCATCTACCACGTGGCCGCCGAGGGCGTCACCACGTGGAATGGGTACGCGCGCTTCGTCGTCGACCAGGCACGGCAGCTGGGCGAATCGCTCAAGGCGGGGCCAGCGGACGTGGCGCCGGTGCCGACCTCCGCTTTTCCGACGCCCGCCCGGCGACCGCATAATTCGAGGCTCGACACCGGGAGATTCCGCAGGGCCTTCGGCCTGGCGCTGCCCCCGTGGGAACGCGGCGTGGCCCGCATGCTTCAAGAAATCCTGGAACGGTCATGACCCGACGCAAAGGCATCATCCTCGCCGGCGGCTCCGGCACGCGGCTGCATCCTGCAACCATCGCGGTCAGCAAGCAGCTGCTGCCGGTCTACGACAAGCCGATGGTGTACTACCCCCTCAGCACCCTGATGCTGGCGGGCATCCGCGACATCCTCGTGATCAGCACGCCGCAGGACACGCCGCGCTTCCAGCAGCTGCTGGCCGACGGCCGCCAGTGGGGCCTGAACATCCAGTACGCCGTGCAACCCAGCCCCGACGGACTGGCGCAGGCGTTCATCATCGGCGACACGTTCGTGGGCAACGACCCGAGCGCACTGGTGCTGGGCGACAACATCTTCTACGGCCACAATCTGCAACCGCTGATGCAGTCGGCGGACGCGCAGCCAGGCGGCGCCACGGTCTTCGCCTACCACGTGCAGGACCCGGAGCGCTATGGCGTGGTGGCCTTCGATGCGAAGGGGCGCGCCACCAGCATCGAGGAGAAGCCGGCGCAGCCGAAGAGCCACTATGCGGTGACGGGCCTGTACTTCTACGACAACCAGGTGGTCGACATCGCCAAGGCGGTGAAGCCCAGTGCGCGCGGCGAACTGGAGATCACCGCCGTGAACCAGGCGTACCTGGAACAGGGGCAGCTGTCGGTCCAGATCATGCAGCGCGGCTACGCTTGGCTCGACACCGGCACCCACGAGAGCCTGCTGGAGGCGAGCCAGTTCATCGCAACGCTGGAGCATCGCCAGGGCCTGAAGATCGCGTGCCCCGAGGAGATCGCGTGGCGGGCGGGCTTCATCGACGACGGGCGACTGGAACGCCTGGCGGAGCCGCTGAAGAAGAACGGCTACGGGAAGTACCTGCTGCATGTGCTGCGGGAAGGAAAGAAGGCCGGATGAAGGTCACACCGACGTCGATTCCCGAGGTGCTGGTGCTGGAGCCGAAAGTCTTCGGCGACGCGCGCGGCTTCTTCATGGAGAGCTTCAATCGCCGGGTGTTCCGCGAGGCGACGGGCATCGATGCCGAATTCGTGCAGGACAACCATTCCCGCAGCGCGAAGGGCGTCTTGCGCGGGCTGCACTACCAACTGGGGAACCCGCAGGGCAAGCTCGTGTGGGTGGTCCGTGGGGCCGTGTTCGACGTCGCGGTCGACCTGCGCCGCTCGTCCCCGACTTTCGGGCAATGGGTGGGCGCCGAACTGAGCGAGGAGAACCGGCAACAGCTCTGGATTCCGCCCGGATTCGCCCACGGATTCCAGGCGCTCTCCGACTTCGCCGACGTGCAGTACAAGGTCACGGACTATTACGCCCCCGCGGAGGAGCGCTGCCTGGCCTGGGACAGCCCCGAACTGGGCATCGTCTGGCCGGTGCAGCCCCCCCTCCTGTCCGAAAAGGACCGGCACGGCCTCTCGTTCTCGCAGGCCGAGACCTACCAATGAGCGAGTCCGTGTCGATGGCGATCCGCTCCCGTGCGGCAGAAGCGGTGGCGCGCAATGTCCGCGAGTCCCACCAGTACCGCGAAGTCCTTTGGCAGCTGGTGCACCAGTTCCTGACGCTGCGCTATCGCCGCACGCTCCTGGGTTACCTGTGGACGCTGATCAACCCCGTCCTGATGATGGTGGTGACGGCCGTGGTGTTCGCCACGCTGTTCAAGCTCGACTTCGCTTCCTACCTGGTGTTCCTGTTCGCCGGCATGGTGCCGTGGAACTTCTTCAGCATGTGCACGACGCAGTCGTGCACGGCCTTCATCCACAACGAGGGGCTGATCAAGAAGATCTACCTGCCCAAGGTGATCTTCCCGCTCAGCATGTCGCTCGGGATGGCGATCGACAGCCTGCTGTCGCTGGTGGCATTGTTCCTGGTGATCCTGCCCTTCGGAGCGCAGTTCACGCCGGCACTGCTGGTGCTGCCGCTGGCCTACCTGCTGCTCTTCCTGTTCACGTTCGGCGTCTCGCTGGTGATGTCGGTTGCCACGGTGTTCTTCCGGGACCTCCAGTACGTGGTCGGCGTGCTGATGCAGGCGTGGTTCTTCCTCACGCCCGTGATGTACCGGCACGAAGCCCTCACCGGCAAGGTCGCGTGGGTCGTCGCGCTCAATCCGATGGTCTCCTTCATCGAGCTGTTCCGGGCGCCGATCGTGCAGGGGCAGCTGCCGTCCTTGCGTGCCGTCGCGGTGGCCGCGGGGGTCGCCCTGGTGTCGCTGGCCCTCGGGTTCTGGACCCTCGTCGCGCAGGAAAAGAAGATCGTCTTCAGGCTCTAGGCTCAGCATGTCCTGCATTTCCGTCGACGACCTGTCGATCAAGTTCCGCCTCTACCACGACCGTTCGCCTTCGCTGAAGGACTACGTCGCCGGCATGTTCCGTGCGGCCAAGCCGACTTCCGTCACCGACTTCTGGGCGATCAGCCATGTCTCGTTCCGGATCGGCGCCGGCGAGCGGGTCGGCATCGTGGGCCACAACGGCGCGGGCAAGAGCACCCTGCTGAAGGCCCTGTGCCGGATCTACGAGCCGACCTCGGGGTCCGTGCAGGTGCAAGGGCGCATCGCACCGCTGCTGGAAATCGGCGCCGGCTTCCATCCCGAATTCGCCGGCCGCGAGAACATCTACCTGAACGGAGCCATCCTCGGTTACAGCAAGGCGCAACTGCGGGCGATCGAACACGAGATCATCGCTTTTGCCGATCTCGAGGAATTCATCGATACGCCGGTCAAATACTATTCGACGGGCATGTACCTGCGCCTGGCCTTCTCGCTGGCAACCTCGGTTCAGCCCGAGATCCTGATCCTCGACGAGATGTTCGCCGGCGGCGACGCCAATTTCGTGCAGAAGGCCACCGCACGCATGCACAAGGTGATCGAAGGGGCGAAAATCCTGGTCGTGGTGTCGCACGACCTCGATCTGCTCGAACGCACCTGCACGCGCGTGATCTGGATGGATCACGGTCGCATCAAGCACGACGGGCCGGCGAAAGAGGTCGTCCAGCTCTACCGCAGTTCCACCGCGACGCGACCGGTTGCAGCATGAGCGGCCCGGGATTTTCACTTGCCGAGTTCTACCGCAGGCGCCTCAAGCGCATTGCGCTGGTGCGCAAGCCGAAGGAGGCGCTCTGGTTCGCCTTCTGGTACACGCGCTGGCATGTTGTCCGTCCGCTGGCGCGGGCCGTGGTGCCGCACCGGCTGCTCCGAAGCTACCACGCGGTGCGGGGCCTGCGCTGGCGCTCGCTCGCAAGGATCTGGAGCGACCGGCCGCTGCCGATGGTGCAGTATTCGGCTGCGGCGCTCCCGGGCCAGGCAGGTGTCCGCAGGATCTTCCCGGCCGCCACGGTCCGCAGCGAGCGGCCGGACGTGCATCCCCCGTCGCTGCGCAGCCTGGTCGCCTCCCGGCCGGAGTCGTACACGTTCCCCGACGTGAGCTTGCACCGGTGGCGCAGCGCGGAAGTCGTCGCCAAGAGCAACATGATCGTCGTGGGCGGCCGCGTCGTGCACCACGACCTGTACCGCTTCACCAGCGACTACACCTCGGAGGAACTGCATGGCAGGATGCGCATCCTGCCGGCCCGGCACGCGGTGCGCCGCCTCGAGGAGCCGAACGTCCGCGTTCACCTGGCGCACGCAGCGGCGTTCACCGACTCCTGTTCCGCGAATTACGCGCACTGGCTGACGGAAGTGCTGCCCCGGCTGCACGCCTACGCCTGCGCAGGCCTGCCGGAGGACGCGACCATCCTGCTGGACGCCGGCCTGCACGCCAACCTGCTTGCGTCCGCGGAGCTGGTCCTGGGGAAGGGCGCGCGTTTCCACATGCTCGAGCCCGGCACGGCCGCAACGGTCGACCTGCTGGACGTCGTGAGTCCGGGCGGGTACATCCCCTTCGACCGCCGCGGCGAGGCGCAGCCGGGCGACAGCCATGGCGTGTTCAGCCCGCCCACCCTGAGGTCCATGCGTGACAGGCTCTCCGCCCTTCTCGGCGAAGGCCCGGGCGGCACGCCCGCGAAGGTGCTGATCCGGCGCAAGTCGGGCAACCGCGCGCTCGTGAACGAGGACGCACTCGAGGAGCGCCTGGCTCCGCTCGGCTTCGTGCCGGTCTATCCCGAGCGCCTGAGCTTTGCCGAGCAGTTCCACTTGTTCTCCAATGTGGAGACCGTGGTCGGCGCCACGGGCGCGGCCATGGCCAACCTGATCTTCTGCCGTCCTTCGGCCCGCATCGTGATCTGCCTGTCGGCACTGCCGCACCACATCTACGGTTACTGGCAGAACATGGCGCAGGCCGTAGGCTGCCGGGTGAAGTACGTGCTCGGCCCCGTGGCCGGTGCCAAGGGCGCCGGCATCCATGCCGATTTTTCCGTGGACGTGAACGACGTCCTCGCGGCCGTGCAGACGCACGGGCCGAACGCCAGCAAGGAAGCGCCATGGCACTCAGCGACTGCCGACTGATCGACCTGCCCCGCATTCAGGACCCGCGCGGGAACCTGACATTCATCGAGGTCTCGCGGCACATCCCCTTCGACGTCAAGCGCGTCTACTACCTCTACGACGTGCCGGGCGGCGCGGAGCGGGGCGCACACGGTCATCGCGAGCTGCAGCAGCTGGTGGTCGCGATGTCGGGCTCGTTCGACATCCACATCGACGACGGACGGGAGAAGCGGGTGTTCCACATGAACCGCAGCTACTTCGGCCTGTACATCTGCCCGATGATCTGGCGCGAGCTCACCAACTTCTCGTCGGGCGCGGTGTGCATGGTGCTCGCCTCGGACTACTACAAGGAATCGGACTATTACCGCGACTATTCGGACTTCATGCGGGACGTCCACGGAGGAACCAGATAGATGGCAGTGCCTTTCCTGAATCTCGGCCGGCTGAACGGCCAGATCCGCCCGGCGCTCGACGCGGCCTACCGACGGGTGATGGACTCGGGCTGGTACATCACCGGCCCGGAGCTCACGGCGTTCGAATCCGAATTTGCCGCCTATTGCGGTGTGGAGCACTGCGTGGGCGTGGGCAACGGCCTCGACGCGCTCGCGCTGCTGCTGCGCGCCCACGGCATCGGCCCCGGCGACGAGGTGCTGGTGCCGTCGAACACGTTCATCGCCACCTGGCTCGCCGTGAGCCAGTGCGGCGCCACGCCGGTGCCGGTGGAGCCGGACGCCGCCACGCACAACATCGATGCCCGCCGGGCCGCGGAAGCCATCACGCCGCGCACGCGGGCCATCATGCCGGTGCACCTGTATGGCCAGGCGGCCGACATGGACCCCTTGATGGACCTCGCCCGGGCCCACGGGCTGGTCGTCATCGAGGACGCCGCGCAGGCCCAGGGCGCCGAATACCGGGGGCGCCGGGCCGGCAGCCTGGGCCACGCCGCGGGCACCAGCTTCTATCCAGGCAAGAACCTGGGTGCGCTCGGCGACGGCGGCGCCGTCCTGACGAATGACGCGGCCATCGCGGCCCGGGTGCGCCTCCTGCGCAACTACGGCTCGAAGGTGAAGTACGAGCACGAAGCTGCCGGCATGAATTCGCGGCTGGATGAACTCCAGGCGGCTTTCCTGCGCGAGAAGCTCAAGTGCCTGGACGAGTGGAACATCCGCCGGCGCGAAGTTGCCAAGCAGTATGGCGAGGGCTTGCGCGGGCTGCCCTTGCAGCTGCCGGTGGTACCGGAGTGGGCCCTGCCGGTGTGGCACCTGTACGTCGTCGCCACGTCGCGACGCGATGCGCTGCAACGCTTCCTGGGCGAGCGCGGGATCGGCACGATGGTCCACTACCCGAAACCCCCGCACCTGCAGGACTGCTATCCGGCGTACCGGGGCCACGAGCTCCCGATCGCGACGCGTCTCGCCGGCGAAGTGCTGAGCCTGCCCATGTCGCCCGACCTGACCGGGCCCGAGGTAGGGGAGGTGATCGACGCCGTGCGCGCCTTCTTCCAGGGCACCTACTGAGCAGGGCCCCGGGTAGCGCCGGGCCCCCCGAGCCGCGCTGCCCTGCGGGCGGGGCATGCTGCGGGCCTGCCTGCGAAGCCTGTGCTGGCACACTCGTACAAGATCCCATGGCAATTTCCGATCGACTCCCACCATCGATGACGTTTGCGTTCGTGGTCCACGAACCGATGATGCTCGACCACTATGCGGGAGTGTGGCGAGCGCTGGGGCGCTCGCGCTTCGCCATCGTCCTGACCGAGCATTTCCACCTCGATGACAAAGGCGCGGAGAAGGAAGGCGTGGCGGCCTTCCTGCAGCACGTGGAGCGCGAAGGGTATGAGCTCCTGGATGTCAAGGACGTGATCCGGCGTGGGATCGCTTTCCCCAATGTCGTGACGAACCACGTCATCTCGGGGTGGACGGCCGCGCGCAAGCCGGTCTCGCCGGAAGACGAGGCGAAGAAGCGGCGCAACGGCCGCCTGGCGGCGGTCGGGCGTCCCCACCAATGGGACTTCGAGGTCGACATCGACACCTACCTTCCACTGCAGATCGGCCGCCGGCAGATCAGGTACATGTACGGGGCGGACCTCAGCGATGCCTGGAGCCTGCAGCCCTGGAACGAGATCTACGACATCTTCCTGTGCCACGGCGTCAATGACCAGAAGATCGTTTCGCAGCGCTTCGCGGGGACGACCTTCATCATGGGCTACCCGCGGTACGACGAATACTTCCGGCCAGACCTCGACACGTCTGCCGTGCGGCAGGAGTTCGGCCTCGTCCAGGGCAGGAAGACACTGTTGTGGATGCCGACGCTGGGGGGCACGGGTTCTTCCATTCCGCTTTTCGCGCAGTCGCTCGCCGCGCTGCGCGGCGAGTTCAACCTGGTTGTCCGGCCCCATCCCCTTTCGTTCGTGCAGGAGCCGCAGTTCATCGAGGAACTCGACCGGCTCGGCTTCGCGGTCGATCGGAACGCGACGCGCAACATGAACCAGCTGTTCAAGGCGGCGGACCTCGTCCTGGCGGACTACGGCGGGACACCGTTCTCGGCGATCTTCATCGGCAAGCCCCTCGTCTTCCTGGACGTGCCCGGCGGCGACGAACTGCCGATGAACGCCGGCTCCACGGTCCTGGAACTGAAGCGGCGCCTGCCGGTCATTGCACCCGGCGAAGTGGACAGGCTCGCGTCGATGCTGCGGGCGGAGTCCTTCTGGGCCGAAATCGGGCGCTCGGTCGACGCGTTGTTCGACACCTACTTCGGCGGCACGCGTGGCGGCGGCGCCGCGCGCGTCGCCGACTATTTCGAGCGCATCGACGAGGCGACAGGCGCTCACTCGCGGGAGGCAGAAACTTGAAGGAAGGCGGACTGATCTGGGTGACGGGCTTTTCCGGTGCGGGAAAGACGACCGTGGCGAAGATCGTGAGCGAGAAGCTGCGCGACCTGGGGGTTGCGGTCTTGCTGCTCGACGGCGATGACCTGAGGAGCATCCTGGGCGAAAGGTTCGGCCATGACCTGGACGAGCGACGGAAGCTGGCGTACGTCTACTCCAGGCTGTGCCGGAAGATCTGCGGGGACGGCATCACGGTCGTGATCGCCACCATTGCGATGTTCGAGTCCGTGCGGTCGGAGAACCGCGCGGCCAATCCCCTCTATTTCGAGGCCTACCTGGACGTGCCGCTGCAGATCCGCGCCGAGCGCGACCCCAAGGGCATCTACCGTGCGGCCCGCAAGACCGGAGACGTTTCCACTGCCGGCGCAGGCCAGGAGGAGCCGCGGCACCCCGACATCGTGATCAGGAACTTCGATCCGGTCACGCCGGAAGCCGCAGCGGCCCAGATCCTGGAGCGGTACCTGCGCAAACTCGAGATCGCGGGCCAGATCGCCGCTCCCGCGCCCGCATCGCCATCGAGCGAGAACCGTGCGGGGTATTGGGACTCCTACTACGGAAAGAGGCGGGCACCGATCCATCCTTCCGCGTTCGCGCTCTTCTGCGAGGCGAATTTCTTCGGCACGCATTCACGGGTGCTGGAGTTCGGTTGCGGCAACGGCAGGGATGCCTTCCATTTCTCCAAGCGGCACCGGGTGACCGCGATCGACCGGTCGGCCGTGGCCATCGAGGCCAACCGGCGCCGGGCCGCGGACGAGGGCATCCTGAGCATCGACTTCATCCAGGGCACTTTCGGCGACGCCATCCCGGGCCTGCCCGAGGCCGTCGATGCCGTGTACGGCCGCTTCGTGCTGCACGCCATGACCGAAGAGGAGGAAGTGCGCGCGCTGAAGTGCGCGGCCCGGCTACTGCCCCCGGGAGGCCGTCTGCTGCTCGAATTCAGGACGGACAAGGACCGGCTGATGAACGAAGGCGTGGCGGTCGGAGCCAACGAACGCGTGACGGACCACTACCGGCGCTTCATCAATTTCGACCAGTTCTGCCGGGGTCTCGAGCGCTTCGGCTTCTCGATCGACTTCCGCCTGGAGCGCGACGGCCTGGCCAAGTACGGGGACGACGATCCCACCGTCGGTCGCGTCATCGCGACCAGGACCGCGTGAGCGCGCGCACGATGAAGCCCGACTTGCCGCCGATGGCACAGGGCCCCATGGCGGCGGGCACTTCGGGCGGCGGCGAGCGCGGCCGCATCGCGGCCTTGCTGGACCAGGGCCGCATCGACGCGGCGCTGCGCGCCATCGAAAGCCTCGTGGAAGAGGTGTTCTGCGAACCGCTCAACACCGCGGAAATCTTTGGCGACGCCTTCCTCGACGCAGCCTGCCAGCGTGCCGGAGCGATGAGCCTCGCCTCCTCGGGCGCGGTGCATGCGGGGCCCGGCGAACGGGTTCCCCTGGTCTTCATCGCCAGCCGCCTGGATCCGTCGGGGGGGCACACGGCGGTGCTGGCCGACATCGCGCGGCTTGCGGGCATGCCGGCGCGCATCCTGCTCACGGGTGTGGCGGGGTCAACCGATCCGGCGCGACTCGCCCACCGGTTTGGCCGGATGCCGGACCTCGCCTTCGAGCACGCTCCACGGGGCAGTCGCCTGGCCCGCCTGCAGTGGCTGCAAGGGCGCCTGCGCGAACTGCGGCCGCAAGTGGTGTGGCTGGTGAACCACCACCAGGACAGCGTCGCGGTGGCGGCGGTGCAACCGCGGCAGGGCTACGCCTTGAAGTACCTGCACCACGGCGACCACCATCTCTGCCTGGGCGTGCACCTTCCTTTCGGCGAGCACTACGACCCGCATGCGATGGGATGGCACAACTGCCGCGAGGTGCTGGGCAAGTCCGACAACCGCTACCTGCCCATGGCCGTGGCCCCCCCTTCCGCAACGGCCGCCCCCGTGCAGCGCAGCGGCCCGCTCGTCACGTGCACAGCCGCCGGCCACAACAAGATCGAGCACGACTACTGGCCCGCTTACGCCGATGTGGTCGCCGCGTTGCTGGCACGAACCGGAGGTGGCCACGTCCACATCGGTCGGTTGAGCCTGATGTACCGGTGGCGCATCCGGCGTGCGCTGGCGCGCGAGGGGGTGGCGCCGCAGGCGTTCCGTTTCATTCCCCATGTCCCCAACCTGGCCGAGGCGCTGCTGCGCGAAAGGGTGGACCTGTACCTCTCGTCCTTCCCGTATCCCGGCGCGCGCACCCTGGTGGAGGCGATGGCCGCGGGCGTGCCGGTGGCGCTGCACGACCACGCATCCAGCCGCTTCCTCGGGGCCCTGGACATGGCGCCGGAAGGGGCCTGCGTCTGGTCCCGGCCGGAGGAACTGCTGGGTTTCGTGGCATCGGTGGATCGCGCGGCGCTGGGGCGGCTCGGTGCACAGGCCAGGCGGCACTACGACCGCCATCACGCCCCCGGGCTGATGGCGGCGGCGCTGGCGCCGGGCGCCGCGCCTCTCGAGGCCCCGCCGGCGAGGTTTCCGCACCGGGACGATGTGCTGGCGCAGGCGGTCTACCGGGCAAGGCAGTTCTCCCTGGTGGGCCTCCTGCGGCGCAGGGCGCTGCGCGCGGCCCGCTTCCTGAAATCCAGACTTTCATGACCTTGGCAAGAGTGCGAATCCTTGAGGACAGTGGGGCGACGCCACTCGGCGCGCGCCGAACGGGCAGCCTTGGCGCCCTGCGCGTCTTCGGCATCTACTTCCTGGCCGTAGGGCTGCTGGGGCTCCTGAGTGTCCATCTCACTCCGGCCCTCGGGTGGCTGATGCCGCCGGCGGAGCTCGCCGCCAAGGCTGGCTACAGCGATCCGTCATCCTTTCTCCAGGGCGCCTCCGAAATCGCCCGCCATGGATGGTTCCAGCCTGAGAACGTCTGGCTCATTCGACTGTGGCCACCCGGTTTCATGGTGCTCGAGGCCGGCGTGTTGCGCCTGTTCGGCGAGACGGCCCCGCTCCTGCTGCCACTGCTCGCCCTGAGCGCTCTGGCCTGTGCCGGCTGGATGCTGCTGCTGCGCGAGGTGCTGCTGCCGGTCACCCCCGACTGGGTCGCGACCGCGGCCCCGGCGCTGCCCTTCCTGTTTCCACTGACGCCATTCTTCCTCCTCAGTCCGCTCGGCCTGCTGTTCGGCGAGACCTTCGCGATCTCCTTCTTCTTCATCGGCTTCCTGCTGGCATTGCTCGCAGGTCGGCAGCGTTCCTGGAGGCTGGCCGTGGGCTCGGGCATCGCGTTGGCCCTGTCTGCGTACATGCGCTCGCAATTCGAGCTGATCGTGCAGTCCTTGACGGCGGTCGCGTTGCTGCTCGCCGTGGTGGCGGCGGCGGGCGCGCTGTTGCGGCGCCGCCTGCGGATGGACGCGCGCACCGTCGCCATCCTGCTGCTGGCCGTGATCGTCGCGCAGGGGGCCATGCTGCCGTGGCGCTATCACAACTACCGCGACAGCGGCAAGGGCACGTGGGTCCACACCTCCGGTCTGATCGCGCGCAATTCGCTGATGCGCGAGCAGGACCTGTTGGCCATTGGCGGCGCGTTCGTGGTCCAGGGCGGCGGCCACCTCGCCTGCAAGCTGGAACCCTCCTACTGCGGTTCGCCGGACCGGACCTTGTTCCTTCGCGCGTTCCTGCGCCATCCCGGCGAGTGGCTGCTCGAGAAGGCGAGGCTGATCCCCGCCTACTGGCTCGCACCGCCCGCGCCGACCTCGATGTCGGACCTCAGGGATCAGCCCAGCGGCCCGCAGGCGCTCGCGAACATCCTCTTCTTCGCCTGCTTCCTGGCCGCGTGGGGATGTCTCTGGAAAGTCCGGCGCAGGCCGGAATTCATCGTGCATGCCTGGATGCTCTTCTCCCTTTCCGGGTGCCTGTTCGCGGTCTACACCCTCGCTCACTTCGAGGCGCGTTACTTCTACCTGCCGAAGATCTTCTCGGTGGTGGAACTGGTGATGCTGGTTGCGCTCCTGCGTGCAGGCGGCGCGCGCGGAGTTGACGCGACTTCCGCCGTCCGGCCATGATGGAAAATTCCGCCGCGGGGACGGCGTTCACACGGCCCGCCGACCTCGCGTACCGCTGCCTGCCGCCCACGGAGCTCCCATGATCATTGGTTCCGGCTTGCTGGCCCGGGCCTTCGAGCCAGAGTTCGGTCGATCCCGGACCATCTGCATCTACTCGGCCGGCGTCTCCAATTCCGCCTGCGAGGATCCGGGGGAGTTCGAGCGCGAACACCAGCGGCTGGCCGAGGCGCTGCAGAGCACTCGCGACTACGAGGCCTTCGTGTATTTCGGGACGTGCAGCGTCATGGATCCGGAAGCGGTCCACACGCGCTACGTGCAGCACAAGCTGCGCATGGAGCAGTACGTGTCCGCGCATCCGCGCCACCTGATCCTGCGCCTGCCGCAGGTGGTGGGCCGCACGCCCAATCCGCACACGCTGCTGAATTTCCTCTACGCGCGCATTTCTCGCAGCGAGGCGTTCCGCGTCTGGCGCCACGCGCGCCGCAACATCATCGACGTACGCGACGTGGCGGCGGTCGGTGCCGAGTTGATCCGCCACTCCGACCTGCGCCGCGCGACGGTGAACGTGGCGAACAGCCGCAGCTACGCCGTCACCGAAATCGTCGCCGCGCTCGAGAGGGCGGTCGGCAAGAGCGCCGTCTACGAGGTGGTGGACCGCGGTTCCAGTTACGAAATCGACATCACCCGCGCTCGCCCGTTTCTGGAGCGGGCCGGCGTGCTGTTCGACGACGGCTATCTCCAACGCATAGTCGATGAATACTATGGGAAGCAGTAAGAGCAGTTGCAGGCTGTCGATCGTCGTTCCGGTCTATCGGAGCGCGGCGATCCTCCCCGAACTCGTCCGGCAGGTCCACGCCGCGATGGCGGACGAGGGTTGGGCAAGCGAGTTCGAACTGCTCCTGGTCAACGATTGCAGCCCCGACGACAGCTGGGCGGCCATCCGGACGCTGGCACACGCCCACCCCTTCGTGCGCGGGATCAGCCTGCGTCGCAACGCCGGCCAGCACAACGCCATCATGGCCGGACTGCGGAACGTCCGGGGGCGCTACGTCGTCGTCATGGACGACGATCTGCAGCACCCTCCCTCCGAGGTGGCCGACCTGATCCGCGCGCTGGAGTCCGGCTTCGACGTGTGCTACACGCGGTACCGCAACCGGCAGCACGCAGTGTGGAAGCAGCTGGGAAGCCGGTTCAACGACTGGGTTGCGACGCTGCTGCTGTCGAAGCCGAAGAACCTGTACCTGTCGTCGTTCAAGGCGATGCGCCGGGAGATCGCGGACGAAGTGGTGAAGTACGATGGGCCCTACGCCTACGTGGATGGCCTGATTCTCGACGTGACGCAGTCGATCACCAGCATCGAGATCAACCATCAGGCGCGCTACGAGGGAGAGAGCAACTACAACCTGCGGCGCCTGGTTTCCCTGTGGATGAAGATGGCGACCAGCTTTTCCGTCTTCCCCCTGCGGGTCGCCATCTACCTCGGGTTCTCTCTCGGCATCCTGAGCGTGCTCATGGTTCTCTTCATCGTCGTCGCCAAGCTCGCGCACCCAGACTTTCCGGAGGGATGGGCCTCGCTCATCGCCACCGTGCTGCTGGTGGGGGGCATCCAGACGCTGTGCATCGGGATGGTGGGCGAATACCTCGGCCGGACGTACCTGAAGATCAACAACAAGCCCCAGTTCGTGATCGGCACCACGACGTGGGCCGAGGAAGAAGGCCATGAATAGCCGACCCGAGTTCGACGCCTACGCGCGCGACTACGACCGTGTCCTGGGGCAGACCATCCCCGAGGCTCTCAACGAGGACGAGCACTTTGCCGAGTACAAGGTCGCCCTGATGGCCGCGAAGCTGAAGGATGCCCGGCCCCGGCGCATCCTCGACTTCGGCTGCGGCGCCGGGCGCAGCCTCCCCTTCCTGGACAAGCACTTTCCGGACACGGAGTTGTGGGGCTACGACGTTTCGCCCGCCTCGCTCGAGGTGGCGGCCGCCCGCCTGCCGCGTGCAAGACTGTTCTCCGACTGGGCGAGCCTCGGCGACGACCGCTTCGACGCCATCATCGCGGCCAACGTGTACCACCACATTCCGCCGGCGCAACGCCTGTCCGAACTGGTGCGCTGCCGCGCCGCGCTGCGGCCCCAGGGCAGCTTCTTCCTGTTCGAGCACAATCCCCTGAACCCGGCCACTCGCTGGATCTTCGAGCGCTGCCCCTTCGACGCGGATGCCGAAATGTTCGGCCTCGGGACGGCGCGGCGCCTGTGCCGCGAGGCGGGCTTCGCTTCCGAGCGGCACGGCTACACCTTGTTCTTCCCAAGGCCGCTCGGTTTCCTGCGCGGACTTGAACGCTGGATGGGCTGGCTTCCCCTGGGTGCGCAGTACTATGTCCAGATGGCGCGCTGAAGCCGCGTACATCGGCCGCTACGTCGGCGCCGGTGGACTCAACACGCTCATCGGCTTCGGAGTCATCTTCCTGCTGCTGTGGTTGAACGCTTCGCCGTTCTGGGCGAACGTCAGCGGCTATGGCGTCGGCCTGGCGCTCGGTTTCTTCACGTCGAAGAAGCTGGTGTTCCGCAGCGAGGGGCACCTGACACGCGAGGGGATTCGGTACCTGTTCGCGTTTGCCGGGGCGTTCCTGCTGAACCTGCTCGTCCTGCAAGTACTCATCGGACCGTACGGCATGTCCGTCGTGCCTGCCCAGGTCGTTGCCTCGGGGAGCTACACCGTCGCGATGTATCTGCTGTCCCGGTACGTCGTGTTCCGGCCTCGAGCCGGGCGCCCGTGACCGAAGCGCGCCCGCCTACTCGCGGCGCGCGCTCTGCGACGCGGTTGCCGGCTGCCCGCTGACCGGCAGCGGCGCACTCGGCCCGCGGGCGAACACCAGCCGCCAGAACGGCGAGGAAGCCCACCACCGCAGCAAGCTCGCCCAATGCCACGCCAGGTGCTGCCAGTGGTGGTCGCTCGCGCGCTGCGCGTCATGCAGGATGCGGACGGCTTCGTTGACGGTGACGTCCCAGCCGGCGAGGCGCAGGCGGGCGCAGATGTCGGCGTCCTCCACGTACATGAAGAACTTCTCGTCGAAGCCGCCCACCCGCCCGTAGGCCGCGGAGCGGAACAGCATGAACATGCCGGCCACCCACTGGGGCTGGGCCCGATCGTTGTCGCGGCGGACCCAGCGGCCCATGATCTCGAAGGGCGTGAGGTGGCCGCGATGCGGCTCGGGCGCCGCCTTGCCAGGTTCCATCACGCGCGGCGCCACCACGCCGCTGGTGGGTGCGGCCTCGTCGAGGAGGGTGGCGATCGCCTCCGGTCCGATGCGCACGTCGGGGTTCAGCACCAGGAACCACGGCGACCCGCAGTGCCGGAAGGCCGCATTGTGGTTGGCCCCGAAGCCGCGCGGCTGCGCATTGTCGATGAACTCGAGCGGGAACGACAGCGCAAGGCCCGAAAGCACGTCGGCTTCCGGGACGTTGCGTGTGACGATCACCTTGTCGATGCGGGCGGCCGCCTTCTCCAGATCCAGCAGGATCTGCCGGACGTAGTGTCCGTGGCCATGGCTGACGACGGAGATGGTGACTCGAGCCGCTGGTGTGGTGTGGTGTGGTTCTGCCCTGCGCGCCATTCTGGGATGCGGCAGCCCGGAGGCCGCGCGAAAGCCGGAAGCGTACCGCAGTTCGAGCGACGGTCCACCACGGGTGTTGCCGGCGCGCCTCGTCACAAACGATGACTTACATCGGAAACAGCGCCGCGGGATGCCAAAATCGCCGCCTTTCAGGGAGGAAGTGAACGGGATGCTGATCCTGCTGGTCCTGTGCGGCGTCGTGTCCGCCGTCGCTTGTGGTTTGCTGCTCCGGTGGGGTCGGGAGGGCGCTCGCCGCTACGGAGCGGCCGTGCCCCAGCGGTTTCACGTCGGCGACATTCCGCGACTCGGCGGGGCAGCGATGTTCCTGGCCTGTGCCTTCGGCTGGGCATGGCTTCCGGTGGCGAGCGCGCTGGGCATCGCACACAACATCCCCTTCGATGCTTCCCTGGCGATGACCTGGTGCCTGGTGGCCCTGACCGGTGCCGCCTCCGGCGTCGTGGAGGACCTGACGCACCGCCTCGCGGCCAGCCTGCGCATGGTCAGCACCGCGCTCGCGGGTCTGCTCGCGCTGATCCTGTTCGGGTTGCTGGTGCCTCGCACCGGCATCGCGAGCCTCGATGCGTTCTGGCAGCACATGCCCTGGCTGCAGGTCGGGGTGGCGCTCCTGGTGATGACCGGCCTGCCGCACGCCTTCAACCTCATCGACGGCTACAACGGCTTGGCCGGCACCGTGGCGCTGATCTGCTGTGCAGCGTTGGCCCACGTGGCCCTGCAGCTGGGGGATCGGCAGGTGGCCGCCACCACGATCGTGCTGGCCGGCGCCAGCATCGGCTTCCTGGTCTGGAACTACCCCCACGGCCTGATCTTCGCCGGCGACGGCGGCGCCTATCTCTGGGGTCTGGTGCTGGGGATCAACGGTATCCAGCTCGTCCAGCGCCACCCCGAAGTCTCGCCCTGGTTCCCGATCCTGCTGCTGATCTACCCCATCTGGGAGGCGATCTTCTCGATCTACCGCAAGGTCGTCCGCGGGCAGTCGCCCAGCCTCGCGGACGCACTGCACTTCCACCAGCTGATCTACCGCCGCGTGGTGCGCGAGGTGTTCCACGACGACGCGACCCGGCGCGTCCTGATGCGCAACAACCGCACCTCGCCGTACCTGTGGGGCTTCACGCTGCTCACCGTGGTGCCGGCCGTCGTGTTCTGGCGCAACACGCCGGTGCTCGTGGGCTTTACCGTTCTTTTCATCGTCAGCTACCTGTGGGCCTACCACAGCATCGTGCGCTTCCGCATGCAGCGCTGGCTGCGCCGCGTGCGCAGCCTGTACCCGAGCTGACGGGGGGCTTGCGGCATGCGGCAAAATCGGGGGATCCCGAATTCCCCCGCCCATGAACGACGCCCCTTCCATCGCGCCGCGTGACAAGGCCGAAATCCTGGCCCAGGCGCTGCCCTACATCCGCAGGTTCCATGGCAAGACCATGGTGATCAAGTACGGCGGCAACGCCATGACGGACCCCGAGCTCCAGGCCGATTTCGCCGAGGACGTGGTGCTGCTCAAGCTGGTGGGTATCAACCCCGTGGTGGTCCACGGCGGCGGCCCGCAGATCGAGCAGGCGCTGAACCGCCTGGGCAAGAAGGGGCAGTTCATCCAGGGCATGCGCGTCACGGACGCCGAGACCATGGAAGTGGTCGAATGGGTGCTGGCGGGCGAGGTGCAGCAGGACATCGTGGGCTTCATCCACAAGGCCGGCGGCCAGGCCGTGGGCCTGACCGGGCGCGACGGCGGCCTGATCCGCGCGCGCAAGCTCAAGATGATGGACAACAAGGATCCCAGCATCGAGCACGACGTCGGCCAGGTCGGCGACATCGTGGAGATCTGCCCCGGCGTGGTGAAGGCCCTGCTGGAGGACAACTTCATTCCCGTCGTCAGCCCGATCGGCTTCGGCGAGGAGAACGAGAGCTACAACATCAACGCCGACGTGGTGGCGAGCAAGCTCGCGCAGACGCTGAACGCCGAGAAGCTGGTGCTGCTGACGAACACGCCCGGCGTCCTGGACAAGGCGGGCCAGCTGCTCACCGACCTGACGGCCACCGAGATCGACGCGCTGTTCGCCGACGGCACGATCTCCGGCGGCATGCTGCCCAAGATCAGCGGCGCGCTCGAGGCCGCGCATTCCGGCGTCAACGCCGTGCACATCATCGACGGCCGCGTCCCCCATGCCATGCTGCTGGAGATCCTGACCGACCAGGCCTACGGCACGATGATCCGTTCCAAATAGCGATGCGCCTGCTCCTGGTCGAAGACGATGTGATGGTCGCCAGCGGCATCAAGCTGGGACTGACGAACGCCGGTTACGCGGTGGACTGGGTGGGCAGCGGCGAGCGCGCGGAGGAGGTGCTGCGCACCGAGGTGTTCGATGCCGCCATCATCGACATCGGGCTGCCCAACATGGACGGCCTGGAACTCACCCGGCGCCTGCGCCGCCCCGAGATGGCGAGCCAGCACACGCCGGTGCTGATCCTCACCGCGCGCGACGCCTTGCACGACCGCGTGCAGGGCCTGGACCTCGGCGCCGACGACTACATGATCAAGCCCTTCGAGCTGCCGGAGCTGCTGGCGCGCCTGCGCGCCCTGCTGCGCCGCTCGCAGGCGGCCACGTCGGCGGTGCTCACCTTCGGGCCGATCGAGCTCGACACGGCCAACCGGCGCGCCAGCGCCCAGCGCAACGGCCAGGCGATCCCGATCGAGCTGGGCCCGCGCGAGTGGACGGTGATGGAGTAC
>NZ_DASSVG010000011.1:0-8345 GCF_035706265.1 Ramlibacter sp.
TCCCCCGGAGGGGGAGGGAAAGAAACTCAAGGCACCAGCCGCACCAGCTTCCCGTCGCCCTCGTCCGTCAGCACGTACAGCAGGCCGTCGGGCCCCTGCCGCACGTCGCGCACGCGGCCCACGTTCTGCAGCAGCTTCGACTCGCGCGTGACCTTGCCGTCGGCCAGTTCGATGCGATCGAGATAGCCGAACTTCAGCGAGCCCACGAACAGGTTGCCCTTCCAGCCCGCGCCATAGCGGTCGCTGGTGAGGAAGGCCATGCCCGAAGGCGCGATCGAGGGCACCCAGTAGTGCAGCGGCTGCTCCATGCCCTCCTTCTTCGTGATCCCTTCGCCGATCGGGCCGCCGCCGTAGTTCTCGCCATACGTGATCACGGGCCAGCCGTAGTTGCGGCCGGCCTGCGGCAGGTTGATCTCGTCGCCGCCCTGCGGGCCGTGCTCGTGTTGCCACAGGCGCCCGTCCGGCCCCAGCGTCGCGCCCTGCGAATTACGGTGGCCATAGCTCCAGATCTCCGGCAGCGCGCCGGCGCGGCCGGTGAAGGGGTTGTCGCGCGGCACCGTGCCGTCCTTGTTCACGCGCACGATCTTGCCGTGGTGGTTGTCCAGCGCCTGCGCGTCCTCCTTGCGCGAGAAGCGCTCGCCGAGCGTGAGGAACAGCGTGCCGTCGCGCGCCTCGACGATCCGGCAGCCGAAATGCGCGGTGCTGGCCACCTTGGGCTTCTGGCTGAAGATCACGCGCACGTCCTCCAGCCGGCTCGCGTCCGCCGCCAGCCGCGCGCGCGCCAGGGCGGTGCTGTTGCTGCGGCCCGAGCCCGGTTCGGAGAAGCAGAAATAGAGCGTGCGATTGGAAGCGAAGCCCGAGTCCAGCACCACGTCGAGCAGCCCGCCCTGCCCGCTCGCGGCGACCTTCGGCACGCCCGCGAGCGGCGCCGACAAGCGGCCCTGCGCGTCGACGATGCGCATGCGCCCGGGCCGCTCCGTCACGAGGAAGCGGCCCTCGGGCAGGAAGGCGAGCGCCCAGGGGTGCTCCAGGCCGCCGGCGACCGTTTCGCCCCGCGGTGTCTGCGCGGCGACGGGCGGCAGCGCCAGGGCTGCGACAATAAGGGCTGGAAGCGACGCCGCCAGCCGGCCCCAGAGCGGGCGGCGCGTCGTGCATCGGTGAGGTCCGTTCATGGCGGGAGCATTGTTCCCGACCTGCCGCATTCCGGGGCCCGGATGCAAACCGATACGACTGAAGAAACTGCCATGCCTTGCCCGCTTGACGTCCGGCGCAGCCGGACGCTAACCTGCGCGCCCATGGTGCGCATGCTCAGCCTTGCGCTGCTGCTCGCCGCCACGGGCGCGCACGCGGCGCCGCCCGCTTCGGCCGAAGACGACGTCGGCCGCTTCATGGCGGAAAAGCGCCTGGTCGACCGGCTCGAGGAAGTGCGCACCACCATGGGCGACCGCGTCTCCGCCGGCGCCAGCCACGTGAGGCAGCGCGCCTCCGAGCTGGTGGTCACGGCGATGGGCTTCCTCGGCGTGCCCTACCGCCGCGGCGGCAGCTCGGTCGACACCGGCTTCGACTGCAGCGGCTTCGTGCGCGCGATGTACGAGCAGGCCGTCGGCCTGGTGCTGCCGCGCCGCGCCGACGAGCAGGCTGCCGCCACCCAGAAGATCGACCGCAAGGACCTGCAGCCCGGCGACCTGGTGTTCTTCAACACGATGCGGCGCGCCTTCAGCCACGTGGGCATCTACATCGGCGACAACAAGTTCATCCACTCGCCGCGCCCCGGCGCGCAGGTGCGGGTGGAGGACATGGGCGTCTCCTACTGGACCAGGCGCTTCGACGGCGCCCGCCGGGTGCTGACGCACGCACCCGAGGCGCCGCCGGCCGACTCGCAGTAAGCCGCTTGCTTACCTCGACCTGCGACTGAGGCGGGCCCTTCTCGCGGGTCCCCCGAAACCATCGGGATTTCGCTAGGACGCGACCCCGGGTACGCCCGTACGATCCCTCGCCTCACCAGTCCCTCGAGGAGATCGGCGTGGCGAAACTGACTGTGAATGGGGTCGTGCGCGAATTCGAGGCGGAGGGCGACACGCCCCTGCTCTGGGTGCTGCGCGAACAGCTCGGCCTGACGGGCACCAAGTACGGCTGCGGCATCGCCGCCTGCGGCGCCTGCACCGTGCACATCGACGGCGTGCCCACGCGCAGCTGCGTGCGGCCCGTCTCCAGCATCGGCGCCAACGAGAAGATCACCACCATCGAGGGCCTCTCGCCCGACGGCACGCATCCCGTGCAGAAGGCCTGGGTCGCGCTCGACGTGCCGCAGTGCGGCTACTGCCAGTCCGGCCAGGTGATGGCCGCCGCCGCGCTCCTCAAGAGCAACCCGAACCCGAGCGATGCCGACATCGACGTCGCCATGGGCAACATCTGCCGCTGCGGCACCTACAACCGCATCCGCGCCGCGATCCACGCGGTGGCGCGCGGCGACATGAAGGCCGCCCAGCTCTCCATCCAGCACGCCGACGGGAGCACGACATGAGCAGCAGCACCCTCGCGAAGATCCGCCGCCGCGGCTTCCTGCAGGCCTCCGCCGCCACCGGCCTGGTGGTGGGCTTCCACATCCCCTTCGCGCAGCAGGTCGCCGCCGAGGCCGTCGCGGCCCCCGAGGTGAATGCGTGGGTGGTGGTGAAGCCGGACGACACCGTCGTGATCCGCATCGCCCGCTCCGAGATGGGCCAGGGCACGCTCACCGGGCTGGCGCAACTCGTGGCCGAGGAGCTGGAAGCGAACTGGGCCAAGGTGACCTGGGAGTATCCGAGCCCCGGCCAGAACCTCGCGCGCAAGCGCGTGTGGGGCGACTTCTTCACCGCCGGCAGCCAGGGCGTGCGGCGCTCGCAGGAGTACGTGCGCAAGGGCGGCGCGCAGGCCCGCATGATGCTGGTGCAGGCCGCGGCCAACGAATGGAAAGTGCCCGTGGCCGAATGCCGCGCCGCCAACGGCATGGTCACGCACGGGCCCAGCGGCCGCAGCCTCTCCTACGGCCACCTCGCGCCCGCGGCCGGCAAGCTGGAGCCGCCAACCGACATCGTGTTGAAGGATCCGAAGGACTGGAAGATCGCCGGCAAGCGCCTCGCGCGCCTGGACACGCCCGACAAGGTCACCGGCAAGCAGGTCTACGGCATCGACGTCAGGCTGCCCGGCATGCTCAATGCGGCGATCAAGGATTGCCCGGTGTTCGGCGGCAAGCTGAAGTCCTTCAACGAAGCGGCGATCCGCAGCCGCCCCGGCGTGAAGAAGGTGGTGCGGGTGGGCGACAGCGCCGTCGCCGTGGTGGCGGACACGTGGTGGCACGCCAAGACTGCGCTCGACGCGCTGCCCATCGAATGGGACCACGGCCCCAACGCCAACGCCAACAGCGCCGCCGTGGCCGCCATGCTGAAGGCGGGGCTGGACGCGCCCGAGGCCGCCGTGGGCAACCAGAACGGCGACGTGAAGGCGGCCTTCGCCTCGGCGGCGCGGGTGGTCGAGGCGGTGTACTCGTATCCGCACCAGAACCACGCGACCATGGAGCCGCAGAACGCCACCGTGCTGTGGAAGCCGGACCGCTGCGAAGCCTGGACGCCGACGCAGAACGGGGAATCGGCGCTCGCCGCGCTCTCCGAAGCGGCCGGCGTGCCGCTGCCGCAGTGCGAGATCCACAAGCTGCACCTGGGCGGCGGCTTCGGCCGGCGCGCCGCGCAGCACGACTGGCTGATCCAGGCCGTCGCCATCGCGAAGGAGGTGCCCGGCACGCCCGTGAAGCTGATCTGGAGCCGCGAGGAGGACATGCTGCACGGCCGCTTCCACCCCGTGACGCAGTGCAAGCTGCGCGCGGCGCTCGACGCGCAGGGCAACGTGACCGCGCTGCACATGCGCATCTCGGGGCAGTCGATCCTGGCGGCGGTGTTCCCGCAGAACGTGCAGAACGGCAAGGACCCGGTGGTGTTCCAGGGCCTCAACCCGCCCGGGCCCGAGGCCTCGATCGGCTACAGCTTCCCCAACCTGCTGGTCGACCACGCGATGCGCAACCCGCCCGTGCCCCCGGGATTCTGGCGCGGCGTGAACCTGAACCAGAACGCGATCTACCTGGAGTCCTTCATCGACGAGATCGCGGCGGCCACCAACCAGGATCCGCTGGCGCTGCGCCGCAAGCTGATGGCCGGCCATCCCAAGCACCTCGCGGTGCTCAACGCCGTCGCCGAGCGCGCCGGCTGGGGCCGTCCGGCGCCGGACGTGAACGGGATGAAGGTGTACCGCGGGCTGGCGCAGACCATGGGCTTCGGCAGCTACGTGGCGGCCTGCGCCGAGGTGTCGGTCACGCCGGACGGCGAGCTGAAGATCCACCGCATCGTCGCTGCCACCGACCCCGGCCACGCGGTCAACCCGCAGCAGATCGAGGCGCAGGTGGAGGGCTCGTTCGCCTACGGCCTGTCGGGCGCGCTGTTCGGCGAATGCACGCTCAAGGACGGCCACATGGAGCAGACCAACTTCGACACCTACCCGGTGGTGCACATGCGGCACATGCCGAGGGTGGAGACGATCGTGATGCCGAGCGGCGGCTTCTGGGGCGGCGTGGGCGAGCCGACGATCGCGGTGGCGGCGCCGGCGGTGCTGAACGCGATCTACGCCGCCACCGGCAAGCGCATCCGCGACCTGCCGGTGCGGCACCACAGCCTGAAGCGCGCGTGAAGGCGATGCGGCGAGCGGTCGTGGCCGGCCTGCTCGCCGTTGCCTGCGCCGCCCCGGCGGCGGCGCAGGAACTGGTGTCCTACGCCGTCCAAGGCGACGGCATCATGCAGCCGCTGGCCGGCCTGCGCGGCGACCCGCAGCGCGGCCGCGCGATCGTTGCCAGCCGGCAGCAGGGGCTGTGCCTCCTGTGCCACGCCGCGCCGATCCCGGAGGAGCGCTTCCAGGGCGAGCTCGCGCCGGACCTGGCCGGCGTCGGCGCGCGCTACAGCGAGGCGCAGTTGCGGCTGCGCGTGGCCGATCCGCGGCGGCTGAACCCGGCCACGATCATGCCCGGCTTCCATGCACCGCAGCAGGCCCCGCGCGTAGGCTCGGCCTGGGCCGGAAAACCCATCCTGAGCGCGCAACAGGTGGAAGACGTGGTCGCCTGGCTGGCGACGCTGCGTTAGGCTTGCGGCATGCCCACTCCGCGCCCGCGCCCCTCCCGCCGCCGACTGCTGCTGCAGGCGGGCGCGGCGGCGGCCGTGCAGGTGGTGGTGCGGCCGGCCGCCGCGCAGGAGCCGCCCGCGCTCGCCACCCTGGTGGCGCAGTTCGCCGGGCCGCAGAAGGTGCGCGAAGGCCGCGTGAAGCTGGAGATCGCGCAGATGGTCGACAACGGCAACGTCGTGCCGATGCGCGTCACCGTGGAAAGCCCGATGACCGAGGCCGACCACGTCACGGAGATCGCCGTCTTCAACGAGAAGAACCCGCAGCGCGACGTGGCGCGTTTCCAATTGGGCCCGCGCTCCGGCAAGGCCGACGTGGCGACGCGGATCCGGCTCGCCACCAGCCAGCAACTGGTGGCGCTGGCGCGCATGAACGACGGCACGGTCTGGTCCGACAGCGTGGACGTCATCGTCATCACGGCCGCGTGCCTGGAAACCACCACCTCCTCCTGACCCCGCCCACCGCCATGGCCGCGCGCACGCTGATCCAGTTCCCCGCCACCGCCCGCCGCGGCGAGGCGATCCAGGTGCGCGTGACGATCGCGCACGGCATGGAAACGGGCTTTCGCCCCGGCATGGACGGCAAGCCGATCCCGCGCGACATCCTGCGGCGCTTCACCTGCCGCTACGAGGGCGAGACGGTGTTCAGCGCCGAGCTCTCGCCCGCCATCGCCGCCAATCCCTTCCTCTCCTTCCACGTGGTCGCCGACCGGAGCGGCACGCTGGAATTCGAATGGCAGGGCGACCGCGGCTTCTCGCAGGTCGAGCGGCGGCCGCTGCAGGTGGCGTGATGCGGCGCGCGGCGGTGCTGGCGCTGCTCGCCGCGTCGGCCTGGGCCGCGCCGGAGGATGCTCGCCGCTCCGGCTTCGAGGACATGAGCGCCGCCACGCAGGCCATGCAGCGCGACGATGCGCTGAACCCGGCGATGCTGTGGGCGGCCGAGGGCGAGCAGTTGTGGGCGCGCGCGCCTTCGGCGTCCGCGCGCTCCTGTGCGGGCTGCCATGGCGAGCCGGCCGCGCTGCGCGGCGTGGCGGCGCGCTATCCGGCCTGGGACGAGGTGCTGGGGCGTCCGGTGGATCTCGCCACCCGGATCAGTCTGTGCCGCGAGCGCCACCAGGGGCAGCCCGCCTGGCCGGCGGAGCACGACGAGCTATTGGCATTGGAGACGCTGGTCGGCCTGCAGTCGCGCGGCCTGCCGATCGCGCTGCGGCCCGATCCGCGCCTGGCGCCGCATGCCGCGCGCGGCGAGGCGCTGTTCCGCCAGCGCATGGGGCAGCTGGAACTGTCGTGCGCGCAATGCCACGAACAGCACGCCGGCCGCAAGCTGGCCGGCTCCCTGATCCCGCAGGGGCACGCGACCGGCTACCCGATCTACCGGCTGGAGTGGCAGGGCCTGGGGTCGCTGTGGCGGCGCGTGCGCGGCTGCATGACCGGCGTGCGGGCCGAGCCGTTCGCGGCGGGGTCGATCGAGTTCACCGAGCTGGAGCTGTATCTCGCCAACCGGGCGATGGGGATGAAGGTGGAGACGCCGGCGGTGCGTCCCTAGCGCCCCACCCCAACCCTCCCCCAGAGGGGGAGGGAGCAAGAGTCACTTCCGCTGCGGCGGCACGTCCGTGCACGTGCCGTGCGCGATCTCCGCGGCCATGCCGATGCTCTCGCCGAGCGTGGGGTGCGGGTGGATCGTCTTGCCGATGTCGACTTCGTCGGCGCCCATCTCGATGGCCAGTGCCACTTCGCTGATCAGGTCGCCCGCGTGCGTGCCGACGATGCCGCCGCCCAGGATGCGGTGCGTTTCGGCGTCGAACAGCAGCTTGGTGAAACCCTCGTCGCGTGTGTTGGCGATGGCGCGGCCGGAGGCGCTCCAGGGGAAATGGCCCTTCTTGATCGCGATGCCCTGCGCCTTGGCCTGGTCCTCGGTGAGGCCGACCCACGCCACCTCGGGATCGGTGTAAGCCACGCTCGGGATCACGCGGGCGTCGAAGGTCGACTTTTCGCCCGCCGCCGCCTCGGCGGCCACGTGCGCCTCGTGCACCGCCTTGTGGGCCAGCATCGGCTGGCCGACGATGTCGCCGATGGCGAAGATGTGCGGCACGTTGGTGCGCATCGAGATGTCCACCGGGATGAAGCCGCGGTCGGTGACGTTCACGCCCGCCTTCTCGGCACCGATCTTCTTTCCGTTGGGCGAGCGGCCCACGGCCTGCAGCACCAGGTCGTAGACCTGCGGCTCCTTGGGCGCCTGCTCGCCTTCGAAGCGCACCAGGATGCCGTCCTTGGTGGCTTCCGCGCCGACGGTCTTCGTCTTCAGCATGACGTTGTCGAAGCGCGGCGCGTTCATCTTCTGCCACACGCGCACCAGGTCGCGGTCCGCGCCCTGCATCAGGCCGTCGAGCATTTCCACCACGTCCAGGCGCGCGCCGAGGGTGGAGTACACCGTGCCCATCACCAGGCCGATGATGCCGCCGCCCAGGATCAGCATGCGCTTGGGATCGGTGGCCAGTTCCAGCGCGCCGGTGGAATCCACCACGCGCGGATCCTTCGGCATGAAGGGCAGCGACACGGCCTGCGAGCCGGCCGCGATGATCGCATTGCGGAAGCGGATCACCTGCTTCTTGCCGGTGGTGTCCTTGCCGTTGCCGGAGGTCTCCTCGACCTGCAGGTGGTACGGATCGAGGAAGGTGCCGATGCCGCGCACCACCGTCACCTTGCGCATCTTCGCCATCGCGGCCAGGCCGCCGGTGAGCTTGCCGGTGACCTTGTCCTTGTGCGCCTTGAGCCTGGCGCGGTCGATGGTCGGCTTGCCGTAGGAGACGCCGAGCGATTCGAAGTGGCTCACTTCGTCCATCACGGCGGCCACGTGCAGCAGGGCCTTGGAGGGAATGCAGCCGACGTTGAGGCAGACGCCGCCCAGGGTGGCGTAGCGCTCGACGATGACGGTCTTCATGCCGAGGTCGGCGGAGCGGAAGGCGGCGGAGTAGCCGCCGGGGCCGGCGCCGAGGACGAGCATCTCGCATTCGAGGTCGACGCCGCCGGAGTAGCTTCCGGCGGGTGCTGGCTTGCCCTCACCCCGGCCCTCTCCCGCCTGGGCGGGAGAGGGAGAGGAAACCACAGCGGCTGTAGATCCCTGCGGAGCGGCTGTTGCCCCCTCTCCCC
>NZ_DASSVG010000012.1:0-3149 GCF_035706265.1 Ramlibacter sp.
TCCTCCATGCGGATCATCACGCTGGTGAGCAGCGCTTCGAAGATCCGCGGGGGCGCGAAGTAGTAGGTCGGCCCGATCTCCTTGAGGTCGATCATCACCGTGCTGCCCGACTCGGGGCAGTTCACCACGTAGCCGCAGGCGAGCCACTGTGCGTAGCTGAAGATGTTCTGGCCGATCCAGGCCGGCGGCATGTAGGCCAGCACTTCCTCGCGCTCGGTGAGCTGGTCGAACTCCTGTCCGGCCTTGGCGCGATCGAGCAGCGTGCGGTGCGTGTGCACCACGCCCTTGGGCTGGCCCGTGGTGCCGGAGGTGAAGAACATGGCAGCCACGTCGTCCGGCTGGCCCTTCTCCACCTCGGCGCGGAACAGGGCTGCATCGGGCGCCTCGGCCAGCAGCGTGTCCAGCGCCAGCAGCCCGGGCTCGCTGTAGTTGCGCAGCCCGCGCGGATCGTCGTAGTAGATCGTGGCCAGCTGCGGGCAGCGCGGGCGGATCTCGAGCAGCTTGTCGACCTGCTCCTGGTCCTCCCCCAGCGCGAAGCGGATTTCCGCGTTCGTGATGGGGAACACGCACTCCTCCGCCACCGCGTCCTGGTACAGCGGCACCGGGATGGCGCCCAGCGCCTGCCCGGCCAGCATCGTGGCGTAGAGCCGCGGCCGGTTGGCCCCGATCACCACGAAGTGCTCGCCACGCCGCAGCCCGGCGCGGTGCAACCCGCAGGCCAGCCGCTCCACCATGCCGGCGAGCCCGGCCCAGGTGAGCGATTGCCAGATGCCGTATTCCTTTTCGCGCATCGCCGCGGCCGTTGGCCGCTCGGCTGCGTGCTTCAGCAGCAGCCGGGGGAAAGTTGTCTCCATGCCTGTCCTTCCCGCATCAGTAGAGCGGCAATGTAGGGATCCCTTTGACGTCGATCTGTCTTTGCGACGACGTTCCTAGGGAATGTCCTAGGAGGAGCTACCCCTAAGCCGGGCTGCGTTTGAGGCAGGTCAAGTGCCGGGGCTCGCGGGCTGGTGCAATGCCCAGGCTGTGCACATCTGCCGCGGAGTGTTGCGGATGGCACGACAAGGCCGCGGCAGGGCGCCATGAAAACGGGAGGCGGTGGGCATCTTGATCTGCAACAGGTTCCCGCAAACTGCTGCTGATACAAATGGCATGACCCCTGCGACGTAGTTGAAAGCTGAAGCCATGATGCCCGCCGAACTCACACTGCATCAGCGAAGGCGCGATCCCACGCCGGCGGAACTCGCGAGCATTCCGTGGCTGCCGGTGCTGCTGCCCGCCGAACGCGAACGCGCGCTGCCGCAAATCAAGGTGGGCGATGCGCTGCCCGGGGATTACGTGTGCCGGGTGGGCCGGCCCGTGACCTACTGGTTCGGCGTGATCGAAGGCCTGCTCAAGATGAGCAACGACAACGAGCAGGGCCAGAGCATCACCTTCACCGGCCTGCCGCCGGGCGGCTGGTTCGGCGAAGGCACGGTCCTCAAGCGCGAAAGCTACCGCTACAACGTGCAGGCGCTGCGCAAGAGCGTGGTCGCCGGCCTGCCGGCCGACACCTTCCACTGGCTGCTCGATCACTCCATCGGCTTCAACCGCTTCGTGATGAACCAGTTCAACGAGCGGCTGGGCCAGTTCATCGCGGCGCGCGAGATCGACCGCATGAGCAACCCGGACCTGCGGGTGGCCCGCAGCCTCGCCGCGCTGTTCAACGCCACGCTGTTCCCGGGCGTGGGCGAGGTGCTGCGCATCACGCAGCAGGAGCTCGCCTACCTGGTGGGCCTGTCGCGCCAGCGCGTGAACGAGGCCCTCGCGGCCCTGCAGGAGCAGGGAATCATCCAGGTCGAATACGGCGGCCTGCGCGTGCTGGACCTGCAGGCCCTGCGCACCGCCATGCCGGCGCCCCGGCTCAAGCCCGTGGCGGAGGCGCACAAGCCGCCCGAGGAAGCGCCGCAGCCCACGACGGAGTCGCAGCCGCCCGCATGAGGGCCGCCGGGGGTGTGCACAATCGGCGTCACCCATGAACGCCGGCCTGCCATCCCCCACCACCCGCCTCAACAAACGCATGGCCGACCTCGGCCTGTGCTCGCGCCGCGAGGCCGACGAGTGGATCGCGCGCGGCTGGGTCAGGGTGAACGGGCAGGTCGCCACCATGGGCCTGCAGGTCGCGCCCGACGCCCGCATCGACGTGGACCCGAAGGCGCGGGGCCAGCAGCGCGAACAGGTGACCATCCTGCTGCACAAGCCGGTGGGCTACGTGAGCGGGCAGGCCGAGGAGGGCTACGAGCCGGCCAAGGTGCTGGTGCAGCCGCGCACGCGCTGGAAGGGCGACCTGTCGCCGCGGCGCTTCGCGCCCTCCCAGCTGCAAAGCCTGGTGCCGGCGGGGCGGCTCGACATCGATTCCACCGGCCTGCTGGTGCTGACGCAGGACGGCCGCGTGGCGCGCCAGCTGATCGCGGAGGACTCCACCATCGAGAAGGAGTACCTGGTGCGGGTGGCCTTCGGCGCGGTGGCCGAGAACGTGCAGGCGGCCTTCCCGGCGGCGCAGCTGGCGCGGCTGCGGCACGGCCTGAGCCTGGACGGCCAGCCGCTCAAGCCCGCGCGGGTGGACTGGCAGAACCCGGAGCAACTGCGCTTCGTGCTCAACGAGGGCAAGAAGCGGCAGATCCGGCGCATGTGCGAGGCCGTGGGCCTGCGGGTGGTGGGCCTCAAGCGGGTGCGCATCGGGCGGGTGACGCTGGGACACCTGCCGCTCGGGCAGTGGCGCTACCTGGGGCCGAACGAGCGGTTTTGAGCGAAAGGGTTACGCAGGGCTTCACGCAGGCTAATGGTGCTGAGCCGCGAAGCGCGCGAAGCCCAGCAAGCGCGGTTCGTTCAAGCTGCCTTGACCTGCCCCGCAAGCAGCAGCCTGGCCAGCGCCTCGACAGCGCGGGCCATTTCGGCATCGCCCTCCATCCGCTCCTGCACCGCATCGACCAAGGCGGGAAATTGCGGGTCGTTCAGCAGCTTCGCCCCGAACTCGCGCGCCAGCTCCGCCTCCAGATAGATGCGCACCGCCTTGCGCGCCCGCTGGGGATCCTGCGGCGCGAGCGCCGCGATGCGCTGGGCCACGGCGCGCGACACGGTGCCCGCGCCGTGGCGCGGGGCCGCCTCGCTGC
>NZ_DASSVG010000013.1:0-6711 GCF_035706265.1 Ramlibacter sp.
GAGGAACTCGTTCATGCGCCGGCTGGAGTTCTCCAGTTCCTCCAGCCGCCGGCGCTCGCTCATGTCGCGCGTGACCTTGGCGAAGCCGCGCAGGTCGCCGCCGGGGCCGTACACCGCGGTGAGCACCACGTTGGCCCAGAACAGGCTGCCATCCTTGCGCACGCGCCAGTCCTCGGTCTCGAAGCGGCCGGTCTCGCGCGCAATGCGCAGCGCGGCCTCCGGCTTGCCGGCGGCGCGGTCTTCCGGGGTGTAGAACATGCGGAAGTCCTGCCCGATGACCTCCTCGGGGCGGTAGCCCTTGATCGCCTCGGCGCCGGCGTTCCAGCTCTCCACGGTGCCGGCCGGGTCGAGCATGAAGATCGCGTAGTCCTGCACGGAATCGACCAGCAGCCGGAAGCGCTCCTCGCTGATGCGCAGTTCTTCCTCGTGCCGGCGGCGCTCCGTCAGGTCGCGCGTGATCTTGGCGAAGCCGGTGAGCTCGCCCATCGGGCCGTAGAGCGCGGTGATGATCACGTTGGCCCAGAACCGGGTGCCGTCCTTGCGCACCCGCCAGCCTTCGTCCTCGAAGCGGCCGCGCTGGCGGGCCAGCCGCAGTTCCTCCTGCGGCCAGCCGGAGGCGACGGCGTCGGGCGGATAGAAGATGGAGAAGTGCTTGCCGAGGATCTCGTCGCGGTGCCAGCCCTTGAGCTTCTGGGCGCCGGTGTTCCACGAAACGATGCGGCCTTCGGGATCCAGCATGAAGATGCCGTAATCGGTGACGGCCTCGATCAGCAGCTGCAGGCGCTGCTCGGTCGTGTTCTCCGGGTGGGACTCGGCAATCTGGATCATATGGGGCGCGACCATTATCGGCAGCGTGCCGCGGCCGACTGATGGGGCGCGCCGAAAACGAGCCCTTGTCCTACAGCCAGTTTCGGAAAGCGTGCTGCGTGCCTCAGCCTTGGCCCGCGGAGCCGGCTTCTTCGAGGAAGCGCGCGAGCAGGGCGTCGAGCTCGCCGAGGCGCGCCTGCACGGTTATCAATGCGCCATCGGCGGCCTCGGCCTCCAGCTCCTTCGCCAGGGCATGCAGCGGCGTGCCGCCCACCATCGAGGCGGAGCCGGCCAGCGAGTGGAGGTGGCGGCGCACGTCCGGCGCCGCGCCGGCGGCCAGCGCGGCGCGCGCGGACTGCAGCACCTGCGGCGTGTTCTCGCGGAAGGCGCCGAGAGCCACGCGCAGCAGCTCCTCGTCGCCACCGAGCCGGTCCAGCGCCTGCGCGCGGTCGAACACGGCGCCGGAGGCGAAGGGCGGCGGTGCGGCCGCTCGCGCGGCGGCAGGCGAAGCGTCCCGCGCCCGCGCGTCGAGCGGCGGCGCCTGGCCGGTCCACTCGGCCAGCACCCGTGCCAGTTGCGCGGCATCGATCGGCTTGGAGAGGTACTCGTTCATGCCCCAGGCGAGGCAGCGTTCGCGCTCGCCCGCGGCGGCATTGGCGGTCAGCGCGATGATCGGCTGGGTGAAACCCTGCGCGCGCAGGCGGCGCGCGGCCTCGTAGCCGTCCATGCGCGGCATGCGGCAGTCCATCAGCACCAGGTCGTAGTCGGCCGCGGCCATGGCGGCCAGCGCCTCCACGCCGTCGCCGACCACCGTCACGTCGCGGTAGCCCGCCTGCGCCAGCAGGCCGCGCACCACCACCTGGTTGGTCTCGTTGTCCTCGGCCACCAGCACGCGCGCTGCATGGGGCCGCAGCGGCGGTGCCTGCGTGTCGGGCCAGCGCGTGGGCACGCGCTCCGGCGGCAGCGGCGGCAGCGGCAGCTCGCAGCGCACCGAGGTGCCGCGGCCCGGCTCGCTTTGCAGCAGGATGGTGCCGCCCATCATGTCGGTGAGCTGCTTGACGATCGCCAGCCCCAGCCCGGTGCCGCCGTAGCGGCGGCTGGTGGCGCGATCGGCCTGGGTGAAGCGCGTGAACAGGCGCTGCTGCACCTCGAAGGGAATGCCGATCCCGGTGTCGTGGACGGTGAAGCGCAGCATGTCGCTGCCGCGCCCGAGCGCGCTGCGCCCCACCAGCAGGCCGAACTCGCCCGCGGCCGTGAACTTGAGCGCGTTCGACAGCAGGTTGTTGAGGATCTGGCGCAGCCGGCCGGCGTCGCCCTGCACCGCGTGCGGCACCCCGGCGTCCACCTCGAACACGAAGCGCAGCCCTTTCTCCTGCGCCCGCAGGCGGTAGATGTCGTGCAGGTCGTCGAGCAGCTCCTCCAGCCGGAACGGGGCGAATTCCAGTTCCATGCGGCCCGATTCGATCTTGCCCAGGTCCAGCAGGTCCTCGATCAGCTCCAGCAGCGAGGCGGCGCTGGCGTCGGCCAGCTGCACGTAGCGGCGCTGGCGCGCGCTGAGGTCCTCCGACAGCAGCAGGCGCGTGAGGCCCAGCACGCCATTGAGCGGGGTGCGGATCTCGTGGCTGACGTTGTCCAGGAAGTCGCTCTTGGCGCGGTTGGCCGTCTCGGCCGCCTCCTTGGCCTCGCGCGCCTCCTGTTCGGCCGCGACGCGTTCGGTGATGTCGCGGAAGTTCAGCACCCGCGCGCTCACGCCGTCCTCCAGCTGCATCACGCTGGTGAAGCGCTCGAACACGCGGCCGTCGGCGCATTCGATCAGCTTGAAGCCCTGCGCGTCCGGCGAACGGAACAGCGCCTCGAGGTCGCGCATGGACTGCGCCGGGTTCTTCAGCTGGTCGCGGATGAAGGGCAGCAGCTCCGGCGTCTGGGCCTGCGCCAGGTGCGGCGGGATGTTCCACATGCGCAGGAACTGTTGGTTGCGCAGCAGGATCTCCTGCTTCGGGCCCACCACCAGGATGCCGTCGGCGGTGGAGTCGAGCGTCGCGCGCAACAGGAGCGCGGCCCGGCGGTTGGCCAGGCTGTCGTCGGGCGGAGGAAGGGCCTGTCCGGTCATCCTGGTCTGCGGCTGGCTGCCGATGATACGGCCGGCTCCGTGCGGGAAGCCGGCGCCGCCCAGGGCCCCGCCAGGAGGGAAGGCTGCGGCCGCGAAGGTGCGTGCATGGGCGGCATTGTCGCAAGGCGATCGAGGCCTTCCAGGCGCCGGCGCAAAGTGCGTTCCGGCGCCCCCCGGGCTCCTAGAATCCGCGCATGACCGTCCTCGAGATGCTGCAGGCCGCGCAACAGCGCCAGGGTTCGATGTTGTGCGTGGGGCTGGATCCGGAGCCGACGCGCTTCCCGCACGGCATGACGGCCAACGCGGCGCGCATCTTCGATTTCTGCGCCCGCATCGCGGACGCCACCGGCGACCTGGTGTGTGCCTTCAAGCCGCAGATCGCCTACTTCGCCGCCCACCGCGCAGAGGACCAGCTCGAACAGCTGATGCGGCACCTGCGCGCCAACTTCCCGCACGTGCCGGTGATCCTGGACGCCAAGCGTGGCGACATCGGGTCGACCGCGGAGCAGTACGCGCTCGAAGCGTTCGAGCGCTACGGGGCCGATGCCGTCACCTTGTCGCCGTTCATGGGATTCGACTCCGTGCAGCCCTACCTGAAATACCCGGACAAGGGCGCCTTCCTGCTGTGCCGCACTTCCAATCCCGGGGGCGACGACCTGCAGAACCAGCGGCTCGCGTCGGTGGAGGGCCAGCCGCTGCTGTACGAGCACATCGCACGGCTCGCGCAAGGGCCGTGGAACCTCAATGGGCAATTGGGGCTGGTGGTGGGGGCGACCTATCCGAACGAGATCGAGCGCGTGCGCGACCTCGCGCCGACGCTGCCGCTGCTGATCCCGGGCGTGGGGGCGCAGGGCGGCGACGCCGTGGCCACCGTGCGCGCGGGCTGGCGGGCCAAGGGGCCGATCGTGGTGAACTCTTCGCGCGCGATCCTCTATGCCTCCAGCGGGCCCGACTTCGCGGAGGCCGCGCGCGCCGAGGCCCTCCGGACGCAGCAGCTGCTGCAGTCCGGCGTGCCGGTGATCTCGGACCTGCCCTGAGCGTCAGCGGGGGTGGTGGCGGCCGCGCACCATCCCCACGACGAACAGCACCAGCACCGCGCCGATCACGGAGGCGATCCAGCCGGCCGGCTCGTTGGCCGTGTAGAGACCCATGGCCTGGCCGATGAAGCGGGCCACGAACGCGCCCACGATGCCGAGGATCGTGGTCATGATGATGCCCATGTTGTCGTTGCCGGGCTTCACGGCCCGGGCGATCAGGCCCACGATGAAGCCGACGATGATGGTTCCGATGATCGACATGCGGGTCTCCGGGACGAGTTGCGAACGGGGGGATGCTAGGGCACGCGCCACGGCGGGGCGTGTAGGCGGGGCGGGGGTTCGGGCGTAGGCTGGTGCTGGGCTTCGCGCTGGCGCGGCTCAGCGCCAGCCTACGAATTCCAGCCCGACGAAAGGGCTCCAGGCGTTACAACAGCCGCTTCAGGTACTGCCCGGTATGGCTGGCCGGGTGCGCCGCCACTTCCTCCGGCGTCCCCGCCACCACCACCGTGCCGCCCCCATCGCCGCCTTCAGGACCCATGTCGACGATCCAGTCGGCGGTCTTGATCACGTCCAGGTTGTGCTCGATCACGACGATGGTGTTGCCGGCGTCGCGCAGCTGGTGCAGCACCTTCAGCAGCAGGGCGATGTCGGCGAAGTGCAGGCCGGTGGTCGGCTCGTCGAGGATGTACAGCGTGCGCCCGGTGTCCCGCTTGGAGAGTTCCAGCGCCAGCTTCACCCGCTGCGCCTCGCCGCCCGAAAGCGTGGTCGCCGCCTGGCCCAGCTTGATGTACGACAGGCCCACGTCCAGCAGGGTCTGCAGCTTGCGGGCGATGGTCGGCACCGGCTTCAGGAACTCGTGCGCGTCCTCCACCGTCATGTCGAGGATCTGCGCGATGTTGCGGCCCTTCCACTGCACTTCCAGCGTCTCGCGGTTGTAGCGCTGGCCGCGGCAGACGTCGCAGGGCACGTAGACGTCGGGCAGGAAGTGCATCTCCACCTTCACCACGCCGTCGCCCTGGCACGCTTCGCAGCGCCCGCCCGGCACGTTGAAGGAGAAGCGCCCGGGCCCGTAGCCGCGCTCCTTGGCCAGCGCCGTCTCCGCCATCAGCTCGCGGATGGGCGTGAAGAGGCCGGTGTAGGTGGCCGGGTTGCTGCGCGGCGTGCGGCCGATCGGCGACTGGTCGACGTTGATCACCTTGTCGAAGTGCTCGATGCCCTCGATCGTCTCGTGCGGCGCCGGCTCCTCGTGGGCGCGATAGAGCTCGCGCGCCACCGCCGCATAGAGCGTGTCGTTCACCAGGGTGGACTTGCCCGAGCCCGAGACGCCGGTGACGCAGGTGAGCAGCCCCACCGGGATCTCCACCGTCACGTCCTTCAGGTTGTTGCCGCTCGCATTGACGATGCGGATCACCTGCGGGTCGGGCATCTCGCCGAGGCGCACGCGCTTCGCGGGGACAGGAATCTTCAGCGCGCCGGACATGTAGCGCCCGGTCAGCGACGCCTCGCTGGCCATCACCTCCGCCGGCGTGCCCTGCGCGATCACCTGGCCGCCGTGGATGCCGGCGCCCGGGCCCATGTCCACCACGTAGTCGGCCGCGCGGATCATGTCCTCGTCGTGCTCCACCACCAGCACGCTGTTGCCCAGGTCGCGCAGGTGCTGCAGCGTGCCGATCAGGCGGTCGTTGTCGCGCTGGTGCAGGCCGATCGAGGGCTCGTCCAGCACGTACATCACGCCCGTGAGGCCCGAGCCGATCTGCGAGGCGAGCCGGATGCGCTGCGCCTCGCCGCCCGAGAGCGTCTCGGCGCTGCGATCGAGCGAGAGGTAGGTGAGCCCCACGTCGTTGAGGAAGCGCAGCCGGGCGCCGATCTCGCGCACCACCTTGTCGGCGATCTCCGCCTTGGCGCCGCGCAGCTGCAGGCCCTGGAAGTAGGCATGGCTGTCGCGCAGCGTCATGTGGCCGATCTCGTAGATCGCGCGGGCCTGCTCGCCTTCGCCCAGCTTCACGTGCCGGGCTTCGCTGCGCAGGCGCGTGCCCTCGCAGGTGGGGCAGGGCTGAAGGCTGCGGTAGCGCGCCAGCTCCTCGCGCACCGCGGCCGAGTCGGTCTCGCGGTAGCGCCGCTCCATGTTGGGCAGGATGCCCTCGAAGGGATGCTTCTTGGTCACCTTGCGGCCGGCGGAGGCGCCGCTTTCCAGCGCGTAGGTGAAGCGGATCTCCTCCTCGCCCGAACCGTGCAGCAGGGCCTTGCGCACGTGCGGCTCCAGCTCCTGGAACGGCGTGTCGACGTCGAACTTGTAGTGGCGCGCCAGGTTCTCGACCAGGCTGAAGTAGTAGGGGTTGCGCCGGTCCCAGCCCTTGATCGCGCCGCCGGCCAGCGACAGCTCGGGGAAGGCGACCACCCGGGTCGCATCGAAGAATTCCATCGTGCCGATGCCGTCGCAGGCGGGGCAGGCACCCACCGGCGAGTTGAAGGAGAACAGGCGCGGCTCGAGTTCGGCGATGGAGTAGTGGCAGATCGGGCAGGCGAACTTCGCGTTGAACAGGTGCTCGCGGCCGCTGTCCATCTCCACTGCCACGGCGCGGCCGTCGGCCAGCCGCAGCGCCGCCTCGAAGCTCTCGGCCAGGCGCTGCTGCACCTCGGACTTCACCTTCAGGCGATCCACCACCACGTCGATGTCGTGCTTCTCGGCCTTCTTCAGCTTGGGCAGGTTGTCGAACTCGAACACCTCGCCGCCGACGCGGAAGCGCACGTACCCCT
>NZ_DASSVG010000014.1:0-3527 GCF_035706265.1 Ramlibacter sp.
AGCCGACCACCAGGCGGTCGATGCGCAGGGCCTGGTCGAACAGTTGCTGCTGCAGCTCCTGGGCGCAGGCGACGTAGCCCAGGCCGCCGATGGCGTTGGAGCCGCCGCCGGGAATGACGTAGGCCTTGCGCCCGAGCGCCGCGACCTCCTCGGCCACCGTGGCCATCGCGGCGGCCATGTCGCTGCCGCCGGGAACGACCGTGATCGCCTCCACGCCCAGCAGGCGGAACATGAAGTTGTTGCCGCTGGCGTCGGGCCGGTAGCTGTGCGGCACCCGCTCCTCGATCACGAAGCGGCACTTCAGGCCTTCCTTCACGGCCGCCGAGAGCGTGATGCGGCAGTGGTTGGACTGGGGCGCGCCGCAGGTGACCAGGGTGTCGGCACCCTGGGCGAGCGCGTCGGCGACCAGGAACTCCAGCTTGCGCGTCTTGTTGCCGCCGGGGAACAGCCCCAGCATGTCGTCGCGCTTGATCCAGATCCGCGGCCCCTTGCCGCCGGGGCAGGTGGCGGCGAGCGCCCGGGTGAAATTGGGAAGGAATTCGACCGGCGTCTCGAACGCCGTGTAGCGCCGGCGGGGAAAGCGGGAGAGGTCCATGCGGCGGATGGTAGTCCATCCGCCAGGGCGCCATCACCCGCATCGATCCAACAGCCGGACGCAAAGGACGCGAAGAAAGCGCAAAGGACGCAAAGGAAAACCATTCTTCAATGGCTGTTCCTTTGCGTCCTTTGCGGAACCTTGGCGTCCTTTGCGTCCGGCTGTCGCGCTTTTCGGCTGTTGAGTGCTCAAGCCGCCTTCAGCTTCGCGATCAGCGGCAGGATCTCGTTCTGCAGGGCCTCGGGGGTGATGGGGCCGATCTGCTTGTGGCGGATGACGCCCTGCTTGTCGATGATGAAGGTCTCGGGCACGCCGTAGACGCCGAAGTCGATGCCGACCCGGCCATCGAGGTCGTACGCCGAAAGCGTGTACGGGTTGCCCAGCTGCTCCAGGAACTTGAGCGCATCCTCGCGCTTGTCCTTGTAGTCCAGCCCGATCAGCGGCACGGCGTTCGACTTGCCGATCTCCACCAGCAGCGGATGCTCCACCCGGCAGGCCGTGCACCAGGAGGCGTACACGTTCATCATCCAGACCTGCCCCTTCATGTCCTGCGGCGAGAAGGTCTTGTCCGCGGCATGCACCTGCGGCACCCGGAAGGCCGGCGCCGGCTTGTCGATGAAGGTGGAGGGCAGCTTGCGCGGATCGCGCGTCAGGCCGATGCCCAGGAAGATCGCGATCACCAGGAAGATCGCGAGCGGGATGAGGTGCTTGACTTTCATTGCTGCTGCTGCAGGGTCGAGGGGCTCATGTGCTTGGTCTGGGCGTCGACCTTCTTCGCCTGGTCGATCGCGTGCTGCGCCTCGGCCGGCATGTAGTTCTCGTCGTGCTTGGCCAGCACCTCGGAGGCGACGAACTTGCCCGAGGCGTCCATCTTGCCCTGCACCACGGCGCCCTTGCCTTCCTTGAACAGGTCGGGCAGCAGGCCGGTGTAGGAGACGTTCACGTCCTTCACCGTGTCGGTCACGATGAAGCTGGCGGTGAGGTTCTCGCGCTTGAGCGAGCCCTCCTTCACCAGCCCGCCGATGCGGAAGGCGCGGCCTTCGGGCGCCTTGCCCGCGAGCACCTCGGTGGGTGTGACGTACAGCGCGATGTTGCTGTTCAGCGCATTGAGCACCAGCGCCGCGGCGGTGCCCACGGCAGCGACGCCCGCCAGGACGATCGCGCCCCTCTTCTTCCAGTTCTTCATGCCAGTTCCCGGTCCATCTTTTCCGCCCGCGCACGCCGCCGCAGGCTGCGGAGGATCGCTTCGGTGCGCTTCTTCAGCGCCACCTGCTCCCATACCAGCGCGATGGCGCACACGCCCACGCTGCCCCACACATAGAGGCCGTAGCCTCCCATGTGCCAGAAGTCGGACATCGAATTCCAGATCATGCCGTGGCCTCCGGCAGGCGCAGCACCCAGTCGGTGTGCGCCTCGCGTTCGAGGATGACCGCCCGCAGGCGCGTCAGCGCGGCGGCGATCGAGTACATCCAGAAGCAGAGGGCCATGAGCAGCATGCCCCAAAGCATCGTCTGTGCCATCGAGGGCGCCTTGGTCATGGAGACCGAGGAGCCCTGGTGCAGGGTATTCCACCACTTCACCGAGAAGTAGATGATGGGCACGTTCACCACGCCCACCAGCGCCAGCACGGCGGCGGCGCGGTCGGCGCGGCGCGGCTCGTCGATGGCCGCGTGCAGCGCCATGAATCCCAGGTACAGGAACAGCAGTATCAATTCCGAGGTGAGCCGGGCGTCCCAGACCCACCAGGTGCCCCAGGTCGGCTTGCCCCACAGGGCGCCCGTCCACAGCGACAGGAAGGCCATCAGCGCGCCCGTGGGCGCCAGCGACAGGGCCCACATGGAGGACAGCCGGGTGTTGAACGCCAGCCCCATGCCGGCCCAGAAGGCCATCACGATGTAGATGAACATCGACATCCACGAGGCCGGCACGTGCAGGAAGATGATGCGGTAGCTGTCGCCCTGGGTGGCGTCGGTCGGGGCGACGAAGAAGCCCATGTAGAGGCCGGCGATGCCGAACACCACGGCCAGCGCCCAGAACCACGGGATCATGCGTCCCGCCATCGGGAAGAAGCTGTAGGGACTGGACAGCTTGAACCAGTTGATCAGACGGTGACTCATTCCAGCGAAATCCTCAGGGCGGCGGTCGTCGCCCACGGCACGAAAAACAAGGCCAGCGCAAGAAGCGCGCCCAGCAGCGACAGGTGCCCGCCCGCCCCCTGGCCGGACAGGTGGGCCTGCACCGCGCCGGCCCCGAAGATCAGGGTCGGAATGTACAGCGGCAGCACCAGCAGGCTCAGCAAGGCCCCTCCTCCGCGCACGCCGAGCGTCAGCGCCGCGCCGACCGCGCCGATCAGCGACAGCACCGGCGTGCCGATCAGCAGGCCCAGCGCCAGGATCCACAGGGCGCCCGGATCGAGGTCGAACTGCAGGCCCAGGATAGGCGCCAGCACGACGACCGGCAAACCGGAGACGAGCCAGTGGGCGATGATTTTCCCGGTCACCAGCAGAGGTAATGGAGCGCTCGAAAGCACCATTTGTTCCAGCGTTCCGTCCAGGTGGTCGGAATAAAACATCCTTTGCAGGCCCAGCATGGTGGCCAGCAGGGCGCCGACCCAGAGCACGCCGGGGCCGATCTTGCGCAGCAGGGCCGGCTCGGGGCCGATGCCGAGCGGGAACAGGCTGCTGACGATCAGGAAGAAGAACAGGGCCGTCAGGACTTCGGCCTTGCGCCGCATGGCGAGCAGCAGGTCGCGCCGCAGCACGCTGAGCATGGCCTTGAACGGGCTGGGCTGCGCCGCGGCGAGGGCCGTGTCGGCACCGCCCAGGCTCAGCGGGTGGGCGGTCGGGGAGGGTCGCACGCTGCTCACAGTTCCACCACCTGACCGGGCGGAAGGGGGATGGGCTGGTGGCTCGTGACCACGGCCATGCCGCCC
>NZ_DASSVG010000015.1:0-2177 GCF_035706265.1 Ramlibacter sp.
CCGGCCTGCGCGCCGTGCTGATCGCGGTGGGCATCTTCGGCACGGCGATCTTCTACGGCGACGGGGTGATCACGCCCGCGATCTCGGTGTTGTCCGCTGTGGAAGGGCTGGAACTGCTGTCGCCGGTGTTCAAGCCCTACATCGTGCCGCTGGCGCTGTTCATCATCTTCCTGCTGTTCTTCGTGCAGAAGAACGGCACCGGCGGCATCGGCCGCCTGTTCGGCCCGGTCTGCCTGGTCTGGTTCTTCGTCATCGCGGCGCTGGGCATCCCGCACATCCTCGCGCACCCGGAAGTGCTCACGGCCGTGAGCCCGCACCACGCGCTGCGCTTCGCCGCCGCACACCAGGGCACGGCCTTCGTGCTGCTCGGCGCGCTGGTGCTCACTGTGACGGGAACGGAGGCGCTCTACGCCGACATGGGCCACTTCGGCAAGAAGCCGATCCGGCTGGCGTGGTTCGCGCTGGTGATGCCGTGCCTGCTGATCAACTACTTCGGCCAGGGCGCGCTGCTGCTGCAGGACCCGAAGGCGATCGCCAATCCCTTCTACCTGATGGCCCCGCCCTACCTGCTGGTGCCGCTGGTGATCCTGGCGACGGCGGCGACCGTGATCGCTTCGCAGGCCCTGTTGTCGGCGGCGTTCTCGGTGACCAAGCAGGCCATCCAGCTCGGTTACCTGCCGCGCATGCTGATCCGCCACACCTCCGTGCGCGACACGGGGCAGGTCTACCTGCCGGTGGTGAACTGGAGCCTGTTCGCCACCATCGTCGTGGCCGTCGGCCTGTTCCGCAATTCGACGAATCTGGCGTCGGCCTACGGCATTGCCGTGACCACCGACATGCTGATCACGACGTTGCTGACCTTCTTCGTGATCCGCTACGCCTGGCGGCTGCCGCTGGCCCTGTGCCTGGGCGCCACCGGCTTCTTCTTCCTGGTCGACGTGCTGTTCTTCGCCTCCAACACGCTCAAGCTGCTGGCGGGCGGCTGGTTCCCGGTGGTGATCGGGCTGACCATGTTCACCGTGATGATGACGTGGAAGACGGGGCGCGCGATCCTCAACGACAAGATGGCCGCCGATTCGCTCGACCTCAAGAGCTTCCTCGAGTCGGTGTTCGTGTCGCCGCCGACGCGCGTGAACGGCACGGCGGTCTTCCTCACGCCGCAGCCGGGCGTGGTGCCCAACGCCATGCTCCACAACCTCAAGCACAACAAGGTGCTGCACGAGCACAACCTGTTCGTCACCATCCGCTACCACGAGGTGCCGTGGGTCGGGCTCGACCAGCGGGTGGAGATCGAGCCGCTCAGCCACGACTGCTGGCAGGTGATCCTGCACTACGGCTTCAAGAACGACGTCGACATCCCGCGCGCGCTGGAGCAGGTGCGCGGGCACGGGTGCGACCTCGAGCCCATGACCACCAGCTATTTCCTCTCGCGCGACGTGGTGGTGCCCAGCATCGGCGGCGGCATGGCGCCGTGGCGCGAGAAGCTGTTCGCCCAGATGCACCAGCACGCGGGGGCGGCGGCCGACTTCCTCAATCTGCCCAGCAACGCGGTGGTCGAACTGGGCTCCAAGATCGAGATCTGAGCCCGGCGCGCCCGGACCCCTTGACCGCCTGCCCGGCTGCTCCCAAGAATGGCAGGCAAAGCAGCGGGAGCCGATCGTGCAGCATGCGCCACGTTCCAGCAGGCCCTGGCGGCAAGTCGTCGTCGCGCTGCTGCTTGCCCTCTGGGCGGGAGTGGCGGCGGCCGCGGGCGTCACCGTGCTGCAGGTGCGCGATGCCATCGGCCCGGCCAGCGCCGACTACGTGATCCGCGGGATCACGAAGGCGGCCGAAGCCGGCGATGCGCTGGTGATCCTGGAGCTCGACACGCCGGGCGGCCTGGACCACTCCATGCGCGACATCATCCGCACCATCATGGCCTCGCGGGTGCCGGTGGCCGTCTACGTGAGCCCGCAGGGCGCGCGCGCCGCCAGCGCCGGCACCTACATCCTCTATGCTGCCCACGTCGCCGCCATGGCGCCCGCCACCACGCTGGGCGCGGCCACGCCGGTGGCGATCGGCTTTCCCGGCGCGCCCGACAAGCCGCGCGCCCCCGCCAGCGGCGCGGCCCCGCCCGACGCCATGACGGCCAAGCAGGTGCACGACGCCGCGGCGCTGATCCGCGGCCTCGCGCAGCA
>NZ_DASSVG010000016.1:0-9812 GCF_035706265.1 Ramlibacter sp.
CACGCGCCCGGCCGGCGTGCCGGGCTGGGCCTGCGGCGCAGGCTGGGCCTGTGCGAGCACGGGGCCGGCCGCGAGCGGCAGGGTGCCGGCGATGCGCAGGAAATCGCGCCGGCGGGTGCCGGCGCGGCGGTCTTGTTCTTCTTGCATGCGATGCTCTCCGGGACGGTGGGGGTCGGATGGAATGGAACGCTGCGAGCGCGTTTTAGTCCATCCGGGCCCGCCCCGGGAGCAGCGAGGGAATTGCCTTAAGGGGTGACGCCGGCGGCCTGCGCCTGCTGGTCCGCGTGGTAGGAGCTGCGCACCAGCGCGCCCACGGCCGCGTGGGTGAAGCCCATTTCCTTCGCCTTCTGCTCGAACATCTTGAAGGTGTCGGGATGCACGTAGCGGCGCACCGGCAGGTGGGCGGTGGTCGGCGCGAGGTACTGGCCGATGGTGAGCATCTCGATGTCGTGCGCGCGCATGTCGCGCATCACCTCGAGGATCTCCTCGTCGGTCTCGCCGAGGCCGACCATGAGCCCGCTCTTGGTGGGGATGTGCGGGAACAGGGCCTTGAACTTCTTCAGCAGGTCGAGGCTGAACTGGTAGTCGGAGCCGGGCCGCGCTTCCTTGTACAGGCGCGGGATCGTCTCGAGGTTGTGGTTCATCACGTCCGGCGGCGCCGCCTTCAGGATCTCGAGCGCGCGGTCGTCGCGGCCGCGGAAGTCGGGCGTGAGGATCTCGATGCGGGTGGCCGGCGAGAGCGCACGCACCTGGCGGATGCACTCGACGAAGTGGCCGGCCCCGCCGTCGCGCAGGTCGTCGCGGTCGACGCTGGTGATCACCACGTACTTGAGCTTCATGGCCGCGATCGTCCGCCCCAGCTTCTCGGGCTCGGCGGTGTCCAGCGGGTCGGGGCGGCCGTGGCCCACGTCGCAGAACGGGCAGCGGCGGGTGCACTTGTCGCCCATGATCATGAAGGTGGCCGTGCCGTGGCCGAAGCACTCGCCGATGTTGGGGCAGGAGGCTTCCTCGCACACGGTGTGCAGGCCCTGCTCGCGCAGGATCTTCTTGATCTCGTAGAAGCGGGTGTTGACCGAGCCGGCCTTGACGCGGATCCAGTCCGGCTTCTTCAGGACTTCGCCGGGCTCCACCTTCACCGGGATGCGCGACAGCTTGGCGGCGGCCTTCTGCTTGGCGCCGGCCTGGTAGGTCTCGAGGGATTGCGCCTCGCGCACGACGTTGGTGGAGCTCATGGGGTCCTTGGGGTGGGTCAGGGGGCGAGCAGCGCCTGCAGCTTGTGGCCGAGCCGCGCAGCCGCCTCGTTCCAGTCGGTGGAAACCCCGATTGTAGAAAGGTCGACCGTTTCCAGACCTGCGTAGCCGCAAGGGTTGATGCGGCGGAAGGGTTGCAGGTCCATGGCCACGTTGAAGGCGAGGCCGTGGTACGTGCAGTGGCGGGAGACCTTGATGCCGAGGGCGGCGATCTTGGCGAGGCCTTCGAAGGGGTCTTGTGGGGTGCCGGCACCCTCACCCCGGCCCTCTCCCGCAAGCGGGAGAGGGTGATCCGCACTCCCTCTCCCGCTTGCGGGAGAGGGTTGGGGTGAGGGTTGCCCGCTTGCGGGAGAGGGTGGGGGCGCGGGCAGCCGCGCATGCGAGAACGGATCGTCCCTGCGCACATAGATCCCAGGCGCCCCCCGCACCCGGTGCCCGGTCACGCCGTAGTCGGCCAGCGTGCGCAGCACGGCCTCCTCCAGCCGGTAGACGTACTCCTTGACGAAGTAGCCGGCGCGCTGCAGGTCGATCAGCGGATATGCCACCACCTGGCCGGGCCCATGGTAGGTCACCTGCCCGCCGCGGTTGGTCGCCACCACCGGGATCGCGCCCGGCTCCAGCAGGTGGTCCGCCTTGCCGGCGAGCCCCTGCGTGAACACCGGCGGGTGCTCGCAGATCCACATCTCGTCGGGCGTGTCGGGGCGGCGGCCTTCGGTGAAGGCCTGCATCGCCCGGTACGTGGGCAGGTAGTCCACCCGCCCGAGCACCTTCACCTGCATCGGCTCAGCTCAGAGGACGACCTTGACCATCGGGTGCGAGGTCAGCGCCCGGTACAGGTTGTCCAGCTGCTCGCGGCTGGTGGCCGTGATGGTGATCGTGATGCCCAGGTAGTTGCCGGCGCTGCTGTCGCGCAGCTCCACCGTCGCGGCGTCGAACGTGGGGTCGAACTCGCGTGCGATGGTGGTGATCGCGTGGACGAAGCCGTCCACCTTCGCGCCCATCACCTTGATGGGAAAGCGCGAGGGGTACTCGATCAGCGAATCGCGGCGCGGATCGGTGGGGTCGGACTTGGGCGGATGGATGGAAGCGGTCATTCAGGAAGTTGCGCGTTTGGCCTGCTGGTAGCCTTCGAACAGCTTCTGGTAGATGGGGCCGGGCCGGCCGTTTCCAACCGGCTTGCCGTCCAGCATCGTGCAGGGCAGCACTTCCTTGGTGGCCGAGGACAGCAGGATCTCGTCGGCCGCCAGCACCTCCTCGCGCGCCACCCGCCGCAGCTGGAAGGGGATGCCCATCTGCAGGCAGATCTCCTCGAAGACGCCGTAGCGGATGCCTTCCAGCACCAGGTTGTCCTTGGGCGGGCCGAGCACGACGCCGTCCTTCACCACCCAGACGTTGGAAGCGGCCGCTTCGCTGAGCCAGCCGTCGCGGAACATGATCGTCTCGTTGCCGCCCTGGTCGGCGCTGATCTGCCGCGCCAGCACGGCCCCGGCCAGGCTGGTGCTCTTGATGTTCGCCTTCTTCCAGCGGAAGTCGTCCGCCGTGAAGCAGGCGACGCCGCGCGCGCGCTCTTCGGCCGGGTAGATGTAGAGCCGGTTGACCATGGCGAACACGGTCGGCTCGATCTCCGCCGGCATCACGTGGTCGCGCATGGCCACCCCGCGCGTCACCTGCAGGTAGACCAGCTGGTTGGTCTCCTCCGGCCGCTTGCCGACGTGGTCGGCGTAGGCCTGCACCAGCTGCTCGACCACCTTGGCCCAGCCGGCGCGGTCCATCGGGTTGCGCATGCGCAGTTCGGCCAGGCTGCGGTCCAGCCGCGCCATGTGTTCCTTGAAGCGGAACGGCCGGCCTTCGTAGGCGGGCACCACCTCGTACACGCCGTCGCCGAAGATGAAGCCGCGGTCGAGCACGCTCACCTTGGCATCGCGCAGGGTGCTCATCTCGCCGTTGAGCCAGCAGGGCAGGGCAGGGATCGCGTCGGTCATGCCCTATTGTCGCCGCATGCGCGGGCCGGGGTCGGGACCTACCGTTCGCCCCACCAGGTGCCGCCGATCGGCAGCACGAAGAAATCCTGCTCCGCCAGCCCGCGGGCCTGCCGGGCCGCGGCGAGATCGATCGGCGGCTGGTCCAGCGCCTCGTCGGTGAGCTGGAAGGTGCCCCAGTGGATGCCGATGCCGCGGCGTGCGCCCAGGTCCTCGCGCGCCTGCACGGCCTCGGCCGGGTCCATGTGCTGCTCGCGCATGAACCAGCGCGGCGCATAGGCGCCGATGGCCAGCAGCGCCAGGTCGAACACCTCGCCCTCGCGCGCGTGCGCACCGAGCCGCTGGCGCGTCTCGGCGAAGTGGCGGCTGTAGCCGGCGTCGCCGGAGAAGTACCAGCGCAGGTCCGGCGCGAACACGGCCCACCCGCCCCACAGCGTCTCCATCCGGTCGTGCAGCCCGCGCGCCGACCAGTGCTGCACCGGCACCAGGTGGAACTCCACGCCTTCGTGCCGGTGCACGTCCCACCAGTCCAGCTCGACGACGTTGGTGATCCCTTCGCCCTCGAGGAAGGCCTTGATCCCGAGCGGCACCAGGAACAGCGTGCGGCCGCCGGAGCGCTCGTTCAGCTGCACCGCGGAGCGCCGGTCCAGGTGGTCGTAGTGGTTGTGCGAGATCAGCACCACGTCGATCGGCGGCAGGTCCGCCAGCGCGATGCCGGGCGGCTGCGCGCGCTTCGGGCCCAGGAAGGCCAGCGGCGAGGCGCGTTCGCTGAACACCGGATCGGTGAGGATGTTCAGGCCGGCGCTTTGCACCAGCACCGTGGCGTGGCCGATCCAGGTGGCCGAGGACCGCGGCGGCGTCGCCGCTTGCGCGCCCGTGCGCCGCACGGGCTCGGTGTTCGCCTGCAGCCGTTGCAGTGCCGGCGCCACCACGGGCGTGGCCGCGTGCGCCGCGGGCGGCAGGCCTTCGCGCCAGGCCTCCCACTTCCACCGCAGCAGGGCGGAGAAGGGCTTGGCCACCGGCGCATCGGGCACGTTGCGAAAGCCCCCCGGCGTGTGCTGCGGCCTTGCCGGATCGAAGCCGTGGTGCGCGTGCGCCGCCAGCGCACACAGCAGGCCGGCCGCCCACAGGCCGGCGCGCATCAACGCCATAGCAGCACCGCCAGGATCGCGACCCAGCCCAGGCCCAGGTTGATCTTCACCAGCAGCGTGAGCAGGTTCATGCGCTGGCCGGCATCGGGCCAGTCGCCCGCTTCCACCGCGCGCTGCAGCTTGCGCCAGGGCGAGAAGAAGATGTGGCCGAAGACCAGCATCATCACCAGGCCGAGGGCGGCCATCGCATGCCAGCCGGGCGGCGCCGCGGCGCCGGGCACCTGCAGCAGCAGCGGCACGCCGGTGGCGAGCAGCAGCGCGATGCTGGCGATCACCACCACGAAGAAGCGGCGCAGCACCAGCACCGCCAGCGGCAGCCGCTGCGGCGGCGGCAGCTGCGCATGCAGCGCCGGGCGCAGCGCGATCGCCATGAAGGCCATGCCGCCCATCCAGAAGATGGCGCCCGCGAGGTGGAAGAACAGCAGCAGGTTGCGCATCGGCGGATTGTGGGGCCGTGGCGAAAGCACCGCAGACTGACACGGCGCTGATGTCCGGGGGCTGGAGCCCAGTCGTGGTTTCTACCTATAATGAGCGGCTTTCCAGAAATTCAGGACAACCAGCGGCCCGGCATGCCAACAAGAAGAGGCCAACAAGGGGTTGCCCCGCTGCCTGAAGACGACGAGCAGGAGTCCCCGCCGAAGCCGCTGAGCGCCGAGGAAGCGCGGCGCGTGCGCGAGCAGAACCCCCCGGTTTCCCCCTGGTGGGTGGTCGCCGGGCAGGCGGGAGTCGGCCTCGTCGCGGCCCTGGTCGGATGGCTGGTGACTGGAAGGCAGAGCGTAGGCTGGTCCGTCCTGTACGGCGCTTTCGCGGTGGTCTTTCCCGCCGCGGTGTTTGCACGGGGTTTGACCGGAAGGTTCTCATCGCTCAATGCAGGCACCGCGGCAGTCGGGTTCCTGCTTTGGGAGATGGTCAAGATCGCCTTGACGATCACCCTTCTTGTGGTGGCGCCGAGGTGGGTTGCGGGATTGAGCTGGCCGGCGCTGCTGGTGGGCCTGATCCTCGCGATGAAGGTTTACTGGGTGGCCCTGGCGTTCGCGCCGCGCCCGAAGACGAAATCGAACTGAAAGAAACATGGCTGCTGAAAGCGCTGCCGCGGCGCACGGTCCGACCGCGGGTGAATACATCGTTCACCACCTGACGTTCTTCCAGAACCGTCCGCCGAAGAACGTCGTCGATTTTTCCGTCTTCAACTACGACTCGCTGTTCTGGGCGATCCTGCTCGGCGTGATCACGTGCTTCTTCTTCTGGAAGGCGGCGCGCAAGGCCACCTCCGGCGTGCCGGGGCGCTTCCAGGCCGCCGTGGAGATCCTGGTGGAGATGGTGGACGCGCAGGCCAAGGGCATCGTGCACAACGCCACCAGCCGCAAGTTCGTCGCCCCGCTGGCGCTCGTCGTCTTCATCTGGATCATCCTGATGAACACGATGGACCTGCTGCCGGTGGACCTGCTGCCCTACCTGTGGCAGAAGTTCAACGCCGCCGCCGGCCACGACCCCGAGCACGCCTACATGCGCGTCGTGCCCACCGCGGACCTGTCGATCACGATGGGCCTGTCGATCTCCGTGCTGCTGATCTGCCTGTTCTACAACATCAAGATCAAGGGCCTGGGCGGCTGGGTGCACGAGCTGTTCACCGCCCCCTTCGGCTCGCACCCGCTGCTGTGGCCGGCCAACTTCTTCATGCAGGTCGTCGAGTTCGTCGCCAAGACCGTCTCGCACGGCATGCGACTGTTCGGCAACATGTACGCCGGCGAACTGATCTTCATGCTGATCGCCCTCATGGGCGGCGCCTTCTCGCTGACCGGCACGGGCATCGGCCTGGCCATCGGCCACATCATCGCCGGCTCCGCCTGGGCGATCTTCCACATCCTGATCATCGTGCTGCAGGCCTTCGTGTTCATGATGCTGACGCTGGTGTACGTCGGCCAGGCCCACGACGCGCATTGATCCCGTTTTCCCCGTTTCTCGTCAACTCTCAAGTCCTTTAGGAGCAATCATGGAAGTTATCAGCTTTGTCGCCCTGGCCGCCGGCCTGATCATCGGCCTCGGTGCCATCGGCGCCTGCATCGGCATCGGCGTGATGGGCAGCAAGTACCTCGAGTCCGCCGCCCGCCAGCCCGAGCTGATGAACGAGCTGCAGACGAAGATGTTCCTGCTGGCCGGCCTGATCGACGCCGCCTTCATCATCGGCACCGGTATCGCCCTGTGGTTCGCCACCGCCAACCCCTTCCTGGGCCAGATCGCCAACCTGCCGAAGTAAGTCACCCCATCCTTCTTCAACAACTTCCCGCGGCAGACGAGCGTGCGGGAGCAAGGATGAACAAGTGAGCATCACCGGTACCCTGATCATTCAGATCATCGTGTTCCTGATCCTGGTCTGGTTCACGATGAAGTTCGTGTGGCCGCCGATCGCCGCGGCGCTCGATGAGCGCGCCCGCAAGATCGCCGAAGGCCTGGCTGCCGCCGACAAGGCGAAGGCCGAGCTCGCCGCCGCGGACAAGCGCGTGGAAGAGGAACTGGCCAAGTCCCGCAGCGAAACCGCCACCCTGCTGGCCGATGCCGAGCGCCGTGCGCAGGCCATCGTGGAAGAGGCCAAGGGCCGCGCGACGGAAGAGGCGAACAAGATCATCGCCGCCGCCCGCGCCGAGGCCGAGCAGCAGACGGTGCGCGCGCGCGAAGCGCTGCGCGACCAGGTCGCGATGCTGGCCGTCAAGGGCGCCGAGTAGATCCTGCGCCGCGAGGTGAACTCGGGCGTGCACGCCGACCTGCTGAACCGCCTGCAAGCGGAGCTCGTCTAAGCCATGGCTGAACTCGCCACCATCGCCCGCCCTTACGCCGAAGCGCTGTTCCAGGCCGCCGGCAATGACCTGAACGGCACGGCGCAGTGGCTGGATGCGCTCGCCGTCGTGGCGAGCCAGCCCCAGCTGCTGCAGTTCGCGGAGAACCCGAAGGTCACCAACCAGCAGGTCTACGACGTGGTCACCGACGTCGTGCGCGTGCAGCTGCCGGCACCGGCGCAGAACTTCCTGCGCACGGTGATCGAGAACGGCCGGCTGAGCGCGCTGCCCGAGATCGCGCACCAGTTCCGCGCGATGATGAACGCGCAGAGCGGCTCCTCCGACGCCGTGGTCTACAGCGCGTTTCCGATCACGCCCGAGCAGCTCGGCACCGTGGCACAGGCACTCGAGAAGCGGTTTGGCCGTAAGCTCAATCTCACCGTGCAGGAAGACCCGTCCCTCATCGGCGGCATCCGCGTGGTGGTGGGGGACGAAGTGCTCGACACCTCGGTGAAGGCCCGCCTGGAACAAATGAAAGTTGCGCTGACGGCGTAAGGCCGCTCCGCTCCAAAGGACACAAGGAACGAGTCATGCAGCTCAATCCCGCAGAAATTAGCGAACTGATCAAGAGCCGGATCGAAGGCCTGGCCGCCAGCGCCGACATCCGCAACCAGGGCACGGTGATCTCCGTGACCGACGGCATCTGCCGCATTCACGGCCTGTCCGACGCGATGTCGGGCGAAATGCTGGAATTCCCGCCCACCAAGGAAGGCGTGCCCACGTTCGGCCTGGCCCTGAACCTCGAGCGCGACTCCGTCGGCGCGGTGATCCTGGGCGAGTACGAGCACATCTCCGAAGGCGACACCGTCCGCACGACGGGCCGCATCCTGGAAGTGCCCGTCGGCCCCGAACTGATCGGCCGCGTGGTCAACGCCCTGGGGCAGCCGATCGACGGCAAGGGCCCGGTGAACGCCAAGCTCACCGACGTGATCGAGAAGGTGGCGCCGGGCGTGATCGCCCGCCAGTCCGTCTCGCAGCCGGTGCAGACCGGCCTGAAGGCCATCGACTCGATGGTGCCGATCGGCCGCGGCCAGCGCGAACTGATCATCGGCGACCGCCAGACCGGCAAGTCCGCGGTCGCGGTCGACACGATCATCAACCAGAAGGGCCAGAACATGGTCTGCGTCTACGTGGCCATCGGCCAGAAGGCGTCGACCATCAAGAGCATCGTGCGCGCGCTGGAGCAGAACGGCGCCATGGAGTACACGATCGTCGTGGCCGCCTCGGCTTCCGAGTCGGCCGCCATGCAGTACGTCTCCGCCTACTCCGGCTGCACGATGGGCGAGTACTTCCGCGACCGCGGCCAGGACGCGCTGATCATCTATGACGACCTGTCCAAGCAGGCCGTCGCCTACCGCCAGGTCTCGCTGCTGCTGCGCCGCCCGCCGGGCCGCGAAGCCTACCCCGGCGACGTGTTCTACCTGCACTCGCGCCTGCTGGAGCGCGCCGCCCGCGTGAACGCCGACTACGTCGAAGCGTTCACCAAGGGTGAAGTGAAGGGCAAGACCGGTTCGCTGACCGCCCTGCCGATCATCGAGACGCAGGCCGGCGACGTGTCCGCCTTCGTGCCGACCAACGTGATCTCGATCACCGACGGCCAGATCTTCCTGGAAACCAACCTGTTCAACGCCGGCATCCGTCCCGCCATCAACGCGGGTATCTCGGTGTCGCGCGTCGGCGGTGCCGCGCAGACCAAGCTGATCAAGAACCTGTCCGGCGGTATCCGTACCGACCTGGCGCAGTACCGTGAACTGGCCGCCTTCGCGCAGTTCGCCTCCGACCTCGACGCCGCCACGCGCAAGCAGCTCGATCGCGGCGCCCGCGTGACGGAGCTGCTGAAGCAGCCCCAGTACAGCCCGCTGCCCATCTCGCTGATGGCCGCCTCGCTGTTCGCGGTGAACAAGGGCTACCTGGACGACGTCGACATCAAGAAGGTGCTGCCCTTCGAGCACGGCCTGCATGCCTTCCTGAAGGACAAGCACGCCGCGCTGCTGGACAAGCTGGAAACCGACAAGGCCATGGACAAGGACGCCGAAGCGCAGCTGACCGCCGCGATCGAAGCGTTCAAGAAGACCTTCGGCTGAACCGCAGGGACAGGGCAATGGCTGCAGGCAAAGAGATACGCGGCAAGATCAAATCGGTGGAGAACACCAAGAAGATCACCAAGGCCATGGAAATGGTGGCCGCGTCCAAGATGCGCAAGGCGCAGGACCGCATGCGCGCGGCCCGGCCCTACAGCGACAAGGTGCGCAACATCGCCGCCAACCTCGGCAAGGCCAACCCCGAGTACACCCACCCCTTCATGCGCCACAACGACGTGAAGGCGGCGGGCATCATCGTGGTGTCCACCGACAAGGGGCTGTGCGGCGGCCTGAACACCAACGTGCTGCGGGCCGTCACCGGCAAGCTGCGCGAGCTGCAGGAGCAGGGCGCCACGGTGCAGACCGTGGCGATCGGCAACAAGGGCCTCGGCTTCCTGAACCGCGTGGGCGCGCAGGTGGTCTCGCATGCCACCCAGCTCGGCGACACGCCGCACCTGGAACGCCTGATCGGCCCGGTGAAGGTGCTGCTGGACCAGTACGCCGAAGGCAAGCTGAA
>NZ_DASSVG010000017.1:0-3698 GCF_035706265.1 Ramlibacter sp.
TCCACTGGCTGAAGCCACGCCCGAGCGTGTCGGGGCAGATCACGCGGAAGCGGTCGCACAGCGACTGCGCCAGTTCGTCCATGTCGCGGCCCGTGCGCGCGAGCCCGTGCCAGGCGACCACGGCCGGCCCGTCGGCGGGGCCCCACTCGGTGAAGTGGATCTCGCGCCCCGCGCAGGCGACGTAGTTGGAAGTGAAGTGCATGCGGGTCCCTCTTCCCGGTGCGCCGAAGCGCCCCTCTCCTCTTACTGCGGCACGTTCAAGGTCGTGCCCGTGAATCCGATCCGGTCGCCGGCCGCCGGGTCCGCGCTGATCGGCGGGATGTTGGCCGCCGCCAGCGCCGGCGCAGCGCCCGGCGTGCCGCCGCGCGGCGTGGTGCGCACGACCTGGCTGGGCGGCAGCGGGGCTCCATTGCGCAGGTGCGCGAACATCCTGTCCATCGCCTCGTTGAAGTAGACGTGCAGCGGGATGAAGCGGGTGTCGTAACCGGAGAACAGCGGGATGAAGCCGTCGAAGTGCTGTCCGTTGGTGACCTCGATGTAGCTGAGCCGGCTGGCGCTGCCTTCGATGGCGCGGTTGAAGGCCGCATAGGCCCGCGCATTGTGGTTGACGGGCACCAGCGCGTCGCTGCGCCCCGCCACGACGATCGTGGGCTTCGCATGCAGGTCGCCGCTGACCGTGACTTCCGCGATGCCGGACCGCACGGCAGCGCTCTGGGCCGCAGTGGGCCTGGTGCTGGCCGTCAGGAGGCCGCCCGTCACCGGATCGACGCCCGTCACCAATGCACGCTGGCACAGGGCCGTGTCGAGCCCGAAATCCGCGCTGCCGGTGGAGGTCGAGACGGCGAACTGCCAGGCCCGGGGGCCGCCCTGCGAGTCGTCGTACACCGGCGTCACCGGCGAGCCGTTCGCAGTGCCGTTGGCGGTGGCGAAGCTGGACGCCTTGTTCACGGCGCTCGCGGGAACCACGGTGCCGTCCAGCGGGTTGACGGCGGCGAAGCTCGTCCCGCACACGTTGTCCACCACGGAGAAGCGTCCGTACGCCACCGGGTACATCGCCGACAGGATCGGCCCGTTGCCCGCCCCCCAATAGGAGTTGTGCATGGTGTCGTGCTCGGTCGTCCAACCGTAGGCACGCAGGCGCGCGAGCGCGTCGGCGGCCCGTTCGGCCGTGGTGGCGCCGCTCACCAGGCCCTTGGCGGCCAGGCTGGTGCAGCGCGCCTCGGCCTTCGCGGGCAGGCCCTGGAACGCCAGCAGGGGGTTGTTCAGGAAGTTGAAGAAGGACACCTCGGCCCCGAGGCTCGCGTCCGCCGCCAGCGCGGCGCAGGGTTGGTAGATGTTGCCGTAGGTGGTGTAGTCCGCGAGCGTGCGCCCGAAGGAACTCACCGGGGCGCCATTGAACGCGACGCCATAGCCCGCCGTGGTAGGCATTTCCGTCACCGGTTCGCCGGCGACCACGCCATCGATCAGGCCGGTGGTGTCGAGCTCCGCGGCCCGCAGCACGGCGGCGCCGCCGTTCGAGACCGAGCCGGCGATCACGATCGTGTTGTCCGGCGTGAACGGGACGGGGTTGTCGGCCGTTCCGAAGCGGTCGTTGAGGGCGAAGAAGGCGTAGCGTGCCGCCGCCAGCGTGTCGCTGCCCCAGTCCTTCTCGGGGTTCTGCTGCGAGTGCGCGTGCTTCAGCGCGAACCGGTTCGGCAACAGCGCATTGAATGCCGCGCGCGCCGACTCCGCGATGTCGGCGGCGAACTGCGCCAGCGCCCCCGCCTCCGTGCGCGTCGCGCGCGTCCCGTCGATCCTGTTGACCGTGTCGTCGCCCAGGTCGTGCAGGCCGATCCCCTTGCCGGCATCGGTCAGGGCGACGGCGCAGTCGTGCCGCAGCGCCCACTCGGCGGAACTGGCAATCGCGCCATACACCCCGCGGGATCCGGACGAGGGCCCGAGCACGATGCACGGATGGGCCGTGTCGAAGCTGTCGGGAACCTGCACCGCCATCACGACCTGCTTGCGCCCGGTACCGTCGTCCAGCGTTGCCAGGTACTCGCGACCGGGGAAGAGCCCCTGGCCGCCGGTGTCCGCGCCGCTGGCATCGAGGTTGGGGCCGTAGAAAGTCCCGAAGCCACCGGCGACCGAGAAGTCCACCAGCCCGCGGTAGTTGGAATGCAGCGCGGCGCGCCGCAGTTCCAGGGCGGTGGGATGATTCGGGTCCGCGAAGGCCGGGGCGGCACCCTTCAGCGCATCCATCCCGAGGCCGCCCGTCAGGAGGTCCTGCGTCGCGGCTTCCGTGGCCGTCGTGGTGGTGGCGGTGGTCGCCGGGAACGTGGTCACGCTCTGCTGCAGCACGCCCGCCGGCAGCGCGTTCACGGGCGGCGGCGGTGCGCTCGGTCCGTCACCGCCACCGCCGCACGCGGCGAGGCTCGCCGCGACGACGGTCCACAGGGGCAGGATGCGGCCGATGCCGCCTGCGCGCGAATCACGAATTCTCAACGTACTCTCCTTGCACGGGGGAAGGGGAAGCAGCCGCGCCCGTCGCGGCGAGAGGCACCGGCGGCGCAGGAACGGGCGCGCGCAGGGCCCGCAGCCGTCCCACCACGCCGGTGGGGAAGTAGTAGACCGACAGCACGAACAACAGGCCCAGCCACAGCAGCCAGCGGTCCGGCGACAGCAGCGCGGCCAGCCAGGGCAGGCCCGCGACGGCGCCGCTCGCCAGTCGCAGCAGGTCCTGCAGGTAGCTCTGGGCGACGAGGAACAGGCCGGAGCCGATCGCCGCGCCGTAGATCGTGCCCATGCCGCCGATCACCACGATCAGCAGCACGTCCAGCATGATCTCGAAGGACAGCGTGGTGTCCGGCCCGTTGTAGCGCAGCCAGATCGCCAGCATCGCGCCGGCCAGCGTGGCGAACAGCGCCGAGAGGATGCTGGAGATGGTGCGGTACACCACCACGCGGTAGCCGATCGCCTCGGCACGGAACTCGTTCTCGCGGATCGCCTGCAGCACGCGCCCGAAGGGGGAGTTCACGATCCGCAGCAGGGCCAGCACCAGCACCACGCAGGTGGCGAACAGCAGGTAGTAGCAGAGGATGCGGCCGTTGATCGTGAGCCCCAGGAACGGCGTCTCCGACAGCGTGAAGCCGGGCGACAGCACCTCGGGCATCCTGAAGGTGAGGCCGTCCTCGCCGCCGGTGAGGTCCGACAGCTGCGAGGCGAGCGTCTGGAAGGCCGCGGCGAAGGCCAGCGTGATCATCGAGAAGAAGATCGCCCGCACCCGCAGCGAGAACAGGCCGATGGCCAGCGCCAGCACGAAAGACAGCGCCAGCGCCACCAGCGTGCCGAGGCCGATCGCGGCCCAGCCCGCGCCCATGCGGGTGGAGGCGATCGCGACGCCATAGGCGCCGATGCCGAAGAACATCGTGTGGGCGAAGCTCACGATGCCCGTGTAGCCCAGGAGCAGGTCGAAGCTCGCCACCAGCACGATGAAGACGAGGACCTTGGCCGCCACGTTGAGCGCCTTGATGCCCGGGAACAGGAAGGGCTGGAAGGCCAGCGCCAGCAGCAGCAGGACGAGGATGGCGGCCAGCACGCGGCTGCGCGGCCCGTCGTTGGAAAGCAGGCGGTCCAGGATCATCGCGAACTCACTTGCTCAGGGCGTAGACGCCCTGCGGCCGCCACAGCAGGATGGCCATCATCAGCAGGATGTTGGA
>NZ_DASSVG010000018.1:0-11787 GCF_035706265.1 Ramlibacter sp.
ACGCGCAGCTTGGCCTCGTTGGCGGCGGCGGCGAAGGCCTCGCCCACCTTGTCGTTCATCACTTCGTAGTGCACCGAGTAGCCATAGCGCTGCGCCACCACGGACAGCGGCACCTTGCCGGGCCGGAAGCCGTCCATCTTCACGGTGCGCGCCAGCTTCTTGAGGCGCTGGTCCACCTCCGACTGGATCGCGTTGACGGGCAGCGTCAGCGTCATCTTGCGTTCCAGCTTGTCCAGGGTTTCTACGGTCACGGCCATGATCAATCTCGGTTGGAAAAAACGCGTGGTGCGCGGGGTCGGACTCGAACCGACACGCCCGTGAAGGCGTCAGGACCTAAACCTGGTGCGTCTACCAATTTCGCCACCCGCGCAAGGATCACTGAAAGGGAAAGCGGACGGCCAGGAAACCCCCGACCGCCCGCTCGAATCCGGTCAACCGGCGATTTTAACCGGAGAGGCCCCAAGAGGAGCGAGGGGGGGTTGGAGGTCGGGAGAATTCGGACTTCCGGACGCAGAGGACGCGAAAGATACGCAGAGGACGCAAAAGGGACAAGAACACCTCGAAAGGTTTCTTTTGCGTCCTCTGCGTACCCTTTGCGTCCTCTGCGTCCGGAAGTCTGCTTTCAAGCGGCGTCGGCCGCCAGCAGGGCCGCCCCTGGCTCACCCTTCTCCTCGCGCCGCACCCGGAACCACGCCGCGTACATCGCCGGCAGCGCCAGCAGCGTCAGCACCGTGGCGACCACCAGCCCGCCCATGATGGCGACCGCCATCGGTCCCCAGAACACCGAGCGCGAAAGCGGGATCATCGCCAGCACCGCCGCCGCCGCCGTCAGCGCGATCGGCCGCAGCCGGCGCACCGCCGCCTCGACGATCGCGTCCCAGGCCGGCACGCCGCGCCGGCGGTCCTGCTCGATCTGGTCGATCAGGATCACGGAATTGCGCTGGATCATGCCCATGAGCGCGATCACCCCCAGCAGCGCCACGAAGCCGAACGGCCGATTCAGCGCCAGCAGCGCCCCGGCGATGCCGGCCAGGCCCAGCGGCCCGGTCAGGAACACCAGCATCGCCCGGCTGAAGCTCTGCAACTGCAGCATCAGCAGGGTGAAGATGATGAACAGCATCACCGGCACGCCCACCGCGATCGAGGAGGAGCCCTTGCCGCTTTCCTCCACCGCGCCGGCCACCTGGATGCGGTAGCCCTGCGGCCAGCCCGCCTCCAGCTTCCTCAGCTGCGGCAGCAGTTCGGCCGTGACGGTGGCGCCCTGCAGGCCTTCGACGATGTCCGCCTGCACCGTGATCGCGTAGTCGCGGCCCTCGCGCCACAGCACGCCCGGCTCCCAGGTGAAGACCGGCCGGGCGATCTGCGTCAGCGGGATCGCCTTGCCCGAGGCGGTGGGCAGGTAGGCGTTGGCGATGTCGCTGATCGCATCGCGCTCCTGCGCCGGCTGGCGCAGCACGATGTCGATCAGCTTGTCGCCCTCGCGGAACTGGCCGACCGGGGTGCCGCTCAGGACGGTGCGGCTGGCCTGGGCGATCGACTGGCTGGTGACGCCCAGCGCGCGCGCCTTGGCCTGGTCGATCTCCAGCCGCATCACCTTGACCGACTCGTTCCAGTTGTCGTTGACGCCGCGCGTGTTGGGGCTCTGCCGCATCGCGGCCTTGACCTCGTCGGCGCGCTCGCGCAGCTGCTGCGGCTCGGGCCCGACGACGCGGAACTGCACCGGGTAGGCCACCGGCGGGCCGTTGGCCAGCAGCTTCACGCGGCCGCGCACCTCCGGGAATTCCTGCGCCAGCAAGGCCGGCAGCCGCAGGCGCAGCGCCTCGCGCGTGGCCAGGTCGCGCGGCTGGATGATCAGCTGCGACACGTTGGTCTGCGGGAACACCTGGTCCAGCGGCAGGTAGAAGCGCGGCACGCCGGAGCCGACCCAGGTGGTCACGTCCACCACCTCGGGCATCGCCAGCAGGCGCCGCTCGAAGCGCTTGGCCACTTCCTCGGTGGCGGCATACGAGGTGCCTTCCGGTGCCCACAGGTCGACCAGGATCTCCGGCCGGCTGGAATCGGGGAAGAATTGCTGCTGCACCAGCCGCATGCCCGCCACGCCCAGCGCGAAGGTGAGCAGCGTGGCGCCGATGGTGATCCAGCGGTGCTCCACGCACCAGTTCACCGTGGCGCGGAAGCGGCGGTAGAAGGGCGTGTCGAAGTGCTCGTGGTGCTCCGCCGACACCGGCTTCTCCTTCAGCAGCACCGTGCCGAGGTAAGGCACGAAGAACACCGACACCAGCCAGCTCAGGACCAGCGCGATCACCGTCACGCCGAAGATCGCGAAGGTGTATTCGCCCACCGTGGACTTCGCCATGCCGATCGGCAGGAAGCCGGCCGCGGTGATCAGCGTGCCGGTGAGCATCGGCATCGCGGTCACCTCGTAGGCGAAGGTGGCGGCGCGGACCTTGTCGTAGCCCTCCTCCATCTTCCGCACCATCATCTCCACGGCGATGATGGCGTCGTCCACCAGCAGGCCCAGCGCGATGATCAGGGAGCCGAGCGAGATCTTGTGCAGCCCGATGCCCCAGTAGTGCATCGCCAGGAAGGTCACCGAGAGCACCAGCGGGATGGTGATCGCCACCACCAGGCCTGGGCGCATGTCGACGTACCAGCGCTTCCACAGCGGCAAGCCGGTGCCGGCGCGGCGGTGCAGGCCCAGGCTCAGGAAGCTCACGCCCAGCACGATCACCACCGCCTCGACCAGCGTCTTGACGAACTCGTTGATCGAGGTGGCGACGGCCTTGGGCTGGTCCTGCACCTGCACCAGCCGGATGCCGGCCGGCAGCTGGTCGTCGATGCGGCCGACGGCGGACTTGAGCGAGTGGCCCAGGCGGATGATGTCGCCGCCCTTGGCCATGGAGACCCCCAGCGCGATCACCTCCTTGCCGCCGTGGCGCACCTTCACCTGCGGCGGGTCGACGTAGCCGCGCCGCACTTCGGCGATGTCGCCCAGGCGCAGCTGGGGGGCCCCGGCCCCGCCGCCGCGGATCGGCATCGCGCGCAGTTCCTCGATGTCGTGGAACTGGCCGCCCACGCGCACCTGCACCACCTCCTGCGGCGTGTGCACGGCGCCGGCGGATTCGACGGCGTTCTGCTGCCCGAGCTGCGCCAGCACCTGGTTGAAGTCCAGCCCCAGCTGCGCCAGGCGCTGCTGCGAGATCTCGATGTAGACCTTCTCGTCCTGCACGCCGAACAGTTCGACCTTGGCGACGTCGGGCACGCGCAGCAGCTGCTGGCGCACTTCGTCGGCGAAGGTCTTCACCTCGGCGTAGCTGTAGCCGGCGTCGGCCTCCAGCGCGTAGATCACGCCGAACACGTCGCCGTATTCGTCGTTGAAGAAGGGCCCCACCACGCCGGCGGGCAGCGTGCCGCGCATGTCGCCGACCTTCTTGCGCACCGTGTACCAGACCTGCGGCACCTCGTGCGGGGGCGCCGACTCGCGCAGCACCAGCACCACCAGCGCCTCGCCCGGCTTGGAGTAGCTGCGGATGATGTCGGCGTGCGGCACCTCCTGCAGCGTGCGTTCGAGCTTGTCCGTGACCTGCTCGGCGACCTGCTGCGCGGTGGCGCCGGGCCAGAACACGCGCAGGATCATGGCGCGGAAGGTGAAGGGCGGGTCCTCGTCCTGCCCGAGCTGGAAGTAGGACGCCACGCCCAGCACCATCAGCACGATCATCAGGTAGCGCGTGAGCGCCGGGCGCTGCAGGGCCCAGCGCGAGAGGTTGAAGCGCTCCCGGGTCGGTGTCTCGCTCATGGGGCGTTCAGCGGGTGGCGGAGGTCAAGGTGGCCTGGGCGGGAGGGACGTTCGGCCCCTCGGTGGCCAGCGGGGGAGCGGCTGCCGTCCGGTCCTGCCAGATCGTCACCTTCTGCCCCGGCGCGAGCACGTGCACGCCGGCGGAGACCACCAGCATGCCCGGTGCGAGGCCGGCGGCGATCACCGCCTCGTTGCCGTCGGCGGAGGCGACCTGCACCGGCTGCGACTTCACCGTCATCGTGGCCTGGTCCAGCACCCAGACGGCGCTGCCTCGCCCTTCCTGGCGCAGGGCGCTGGTGGGGATCCGGATCACCTGCGCAACGCCCTGGTCGCGCATCTGCGGCAGCACCGCCACGGTGGCGCCCAGCGGCGGCTGGCTGGCGCCTTCCAGCGCCACCTTCACGGCATAGGTGCGGGTCACGGGGTCGGCACTGGCCGCCACTTCGCGCACGCGGCCGGTGAGCGTCTCGTTGCCGGCCCAGGCGCGCGCAGTCACTTCGGTGCCGGGGCGCACGGCGGCGAGCCGGTCCTCCGGCACGGCGAACACCACGTCGCGCGGCCCGTCCACCGCGATGCGGACCACCGGCGTGCCGGCGGCGACCACCTGGCCAGGCTCGGCCTCGACCGCCGTGACGACGCCCGACACGTCGGCGACCAGGTTGGTGTAGCGGGCCTGGTTGCCCTGGGCGGCGAGCTGGGCCTGGGCCTGGTCGAGTTGGGCCTGCGCAGCCTTCAGCGCGGCCTCGCGCCGTTGCAGCTCGGCGCCGCTGATGAAGTTCTGCTCGCGCAGCGTGACGTAGCGCCGGTAGTCGGCCGCGGCGAGGTCGCGGTTGGTGGTGGCGGCGGCCACCTGCGCCCGGGCCGCATCGGCGGCGAGGCGGTAGTCCTGCGGGTCGAGTTGCGCCAGCAGCGCGCCGGCGTGCACGTGCTGGCCCACCTCGGCCTGCCGCTGCGTGATCTTGCCGGCGACGCGGAAGCCCAGGCGCGCCTCCGTGCGCGGCTTCACCTCGCCCGCGAACTCCTGCTGCTGGCTCAGCCCGGAAGGGCTGACGGTGATCACCTTGACGGCGCGGATCGGCTCCGGCGCCGCTTCCGGACGGGAGCAGCCGGCCAGGGCGAGCGCCGCCACGGCGGCGGCGCCCCAGAGGGCGAGGCGGGAGGGTGAGGCTTGGTGCATGCGGCGACGGGGATGGCGTGACAGGAAGCGCGGCGGGGGCCGGACGCGTATCTTACTGACTGACCGGTTAGTAATCTAGGAAAAAGGCTCAGCCACGTCAAGCGACAATCGGCTGCGTGACCCCGACGCCCGACGGCCGGCTCCGCCCGGTCGAGCACTACGAGAACTTCCCCGTCGCCTCCTGGCTCTGCCCGCCCCGGCTGCGCCGACCGGTGGCCGCGATCTACTGGTTCGCCCGCACCGCCGACGACCTGGCCGACGAGGGCGACGCCCCCGCAGCCCGGCGCCTGGCCGATCTTGAAACATATAGTAACGACCTGCAGGCTTGCTACCGCGCAGCGCCCGATTCGGGCCGCTGGTCGGGCGTCTTCGCCGCCCTGCGCGGCGCGATCGACGCCTTCGCCCTGCCGCAGGAGCCGCTGGCCCGCCTGCTGGACGCCTTCGCGCAGGACGTGCGCAAGACCGCCGCTGGCGAAGGCTATGCCGACCGGGAGGAACTGCTCGCCTATTGCAGCCGCTCGGCCGACCCGGTGGGCCGGCTCATGCTTCACCTGTATGGCGTCCACGAAGCGGAAGCGCTGGCGCAGAGCGATGCCATCTGCAGCGCGCTGCAACTGATCAACTTCTGGCAGGACCTGGGCGTGGACGTCCCGCGCGGGCGCTACTACCTGCCGGCGCAGGACTGTCGCGCGTTCGGCCTCGATCCGCAGGCGCCGCAGACCTGGGCCGCGCACCCGCGTGCGCCCGAACTGGTGGCCGACCTGTGCGCGTGGGCCCGCGGGCTGATGCTCTCCGGCGCGCCGCTGGTGCACCGCGTGCCGGGCCGCGCCGGCTGGGAGCTGCGCCTGGTGGTGCAAGGCGGCCTGCGCGTGCTGCGCCGCATCGAGCGCCTGGGCTTCCGCACCCTGCAGCAGCGGCCCAGGCTCGGGCCCGCCGACCTGCCCCCGATGCTGTGGGGTGCCGCGTGGATGTGAGAATCACGCCCCAGCGCCCCCACCCCAACCCTCCCCCAGAGGGGGAGGGAGAACCCCTTATGACGCCGGAACAGTACGTCCAGCAGAAGGCCGCCGCCTCCGGCAGCAGCTTCTATTACGCCTTCCTCTTCCTGCCGCCGCCGCGTCGCGCGGCGATCACGGCCTTCTATGCCTTCTGCCGCGAGGTCGACGACGTGGTCGACGAGGTCAGCGACCCCGGCGTGGCACGCACCAAGCTCGCCTGGTGGCACACCGAGGTGGCGCGCGCCTTCGCGGGCGAGCCATCGCATCCCGTGATGCGGGCGCTGATGCCCAGCGTGCCGGCCTTCGGCCTCGAGCAGGAGCAGCTGCAGGCCGTGATCCGCGGCTGCGAGATGGACCTGGAGCAGACCCGCTACCTCGACTTCGCCGGCCTGCAGCGCTATTGCCACCTCGTGGCCGGCGTGGTGGGAGAGGTCTCGGCGCGCATCTTCGGCCAGTCGCGCCCGGAGACGACCGCCTATGCGCACAAGCTGGGGCTGGCCTTCCAGCTCACGAACATCATCCGCGACGTCGGCGAGGACGCGATGCGCGGGCGCATCTACCTGCCCGTCAACGAGCTGCAGCAGTTCGACGTCAAGGCGCACGAGATCCTGCAGCGCAAGCACTCGGATCGCTTCATCGCCCTGATGCGCTTCCAGGCGCAGCGCGCCCACGCGCTGTACGAGGAGGCGCTCGCCCTGCTGCCGGCACAGGACCGGCGTTCGCAGAAGCCGGGCCTGATGATGGCGAGCATCTACCGCACGCTGCTGCGCGAGATCGAGGACGAGGACTTCCGGGTGCTGAACCAGCGCATCAGCCTCACGCCGGTGCGCAAGCTCTGGCTGGCGTGGAAGGTGCAGGCGCTGGGGCGCATGGCGTGAGGGTTGCCGTCCTCGGCGCCGGCTGGGCGGGCCTGGCCGCCGCCGTCGGCGCCACGCAGCGCGGGCACGCGGTCACTTTGTACGAGGCGGCCCGCACGCTGGGCGGCCGGGCGCGCTCGCTGGCCGTGCCCCTGCCGGGCGGCGGCACGGTGCTCCTGGACAACGGCCAGCACATCCTGGCCGGCGCCTACGTGGAAACCTTGCGCCTGATGGAGCAGGTGGGCGTGGCGCCGCAGCAGGTGCTGCACCGCATGTCGCTCGTGCTGCGCCATCCCGATGGCAGCGGAATCGCGCTGCCGGACTGGCCCGCACCGTGGGACGCCGCCGCCGGCATCCTGGGCGCGCGCGGCTGGGACTGGAAGGACAAGCTCTCTCTGCTGCGCGCCTCGCGGGGCTGGCAGCGCGCGCGCTTCCAATGTGATCCGGCGTTGACGGTGGCGCAGCTCGCGGCCGGCCTCACGCCGCGTGTGCGCGAGGACTTGATTGCGCCGCTGTGCGTGTCGGCGCTGAACACGCCGCCGGAGCGCTCCAGCGCGCAGGTGTTCCTGCGCGTGGTGGGCGATGCGCTGTTCGGGCACGGCTACCGCGGCTGGGGCGGATCGAACCTGCTGGTGCCGCGGCAGGATTTGGGGCAGGTGTTCCCGGATGGGGCGCAGGCGTGGCTGGCGGCGCATGGGGCGCAAGTGCGCGTCGGCGTGCGGGCGGAGCAGGTGCGCAGCGGCGCGCGGCCGGAGAACGTGCACCCGCGCGCCACCGCCTGGGAAGTGGACGGCGAAGCCTTCGACGCCGTGGTGCTGGCCTGTCCGCCGGCCGAGGCGGCGCGGCTCGTCGCCGCCAGCGGCGTCGCCGCACCGGCTTGGCTCGCGTCCGCGCAAGCGCTCTCGTACGAGGCGATCGCCACGGTGTACGTCACCGGCGGCCCGCGGCTGGCCCGGCCCCTGCTGGCGCTGCGCAGCGGCCCGGGCGCGCCGGCGCAGTTCGTGTTCGACCGCAGCCAGCTCGGTGGCCCGCCCGGCCTGCTCGCGTTCGTCGTGAGCGCGAGTCCGGCCGGCAAGGAGGCGCTCGAACGCGAGGTGCTCGCGCAGTCAGCCGCGCTCGGCTGGCCGGTGCAGCCCTTGAAGACGGTGATCGAAAAGCGCGCGACCTTCGCGTGTACGCCGGGGCTGCAGCGGCCCGGGCCCGCGATCGCGCCCGGGCTATGGGCGTGCGGGGATTACGTCGAAGGGCCCTACCCTGCGACGCTGGAAGGTGCGGTGCGGTCGGGGCTGGCGGTGGCGGGGATGCTGGGAACGCAGCGGGCCTGATTTCGTAGGCTGGCGCTGAGCGCGGCCGAGGCGACCGCCTCGGCCGCCGAAGCCCAGCACTCCGCTGCGCTCGCGCATCGCTGGGCTTTCGCTTCGCTCCAGCACCAGCCTACGCGCCAGCCGCGCCAGCCGCGCAAGCCGCGCAAGCCGCGCAAGCCGCGCAAGCCAGCCTACGCGAACAACTCCACCAGCTCCGACAGGTGCTCCACGATCGCATGCGGCTCCGGCTCGTGCGGCCACGGCGAATCGCTGCGGTTCACCCAGGCCGCCTGCATGCCGGCATTGAGCGCGCCCAGCGCATCGAGGGTCGCGTCGTCGCCGATGTGCAGCACGCGATCCGGCCAGAGGTCGACTGCCCCCGCGGCGGCATGGAAGATGCGCGGGTCCGGCTTGCCGACGCCGAACTCGCGCGCGCAGATGCAGGCGCGGAAGTAGCGCGCCAGGCCGATGCGCTCCAGGTCCGCGTTGCCGTTGGTCACGGCCACCAGCGGATAGCGGCCGGCCAGGAAGTCCAGCACCGGCAGCGCGTCGGCGAACAGGATCACGCGCTGCCGTTCGGCGAAGAACACCTCGAAGGCGGGATCGGCGAGCGCCGGGTCCTCGCCGGCGCGGTGCAGGGCGAGCCGCACCGATTCGCGCCGCAGCGCGCTCATGTCGTGCTTGAGGTCGGGCCGGGCGAGCGACATCTCCTCGCGGATCTCGCGCAGCGCCGGCGGGCTGGAGAACAGCGCCGCCGTCATCGGCGCATGCACCGTGAGCCAGTCGTGCAAGGCCTTCTCGGCGCGTTCGATCGTGGGCCAGATCGGCCACAGCGTGTCGTCGAGGTCGATGGTGATCGCGCTGATTTTCCCGGCGTCGAGCATGGCGGCGAGAATACCGCATGCCCGTGACCGCCCGTCCCTCGCCCGTGACCCGCCCGCCGCAGGGGCAGGCACCCCGCACCGCCGTGCTCCTGTGCAACCTCGGCACGCCCGATGCGCCCACGCCCGACGCGGTGCGGCGCTACCTGGCGGAATTCCTGGGGGATCCGCGCGTGGTGGAGATCCCGCGCGCCGCCTGGCTGCCGATCCTGTACGGCGCCATCCTGCCGCTGCGCTCGCGCCAGTCGGCCCACAAGTACCAGAGCATCTGGACGCCGGAAGGCTCGCCGCTGATGGTGTGGACCGAGCGGCAGGCCAAGCGCCTGCAAGGCTGGCTGGGCGAGCGCGGCCACCGCGTGCGCGTGGCCCACGCGATGCGCTATGGCCGCCCCGCGATCGCGAAGGAGCTTGACGCGCTCGCCGACGCCGGCGCCACGCGCATCCTCGTGCTCACCGCCTATCCGCAGTACTCGGGCACGACGACGGCGAGCGTCATCGACGCGGTGGTCGACTGGACGCGCACGCGCCGCCACATCCCCGAGCTGCGCTTCGTGAACCGCTACCACGACGACCGCGGCTACCTGCAGGCCCTGGCCCACCGAATCGAGCGCCACTGGCGCGAGCACGGCCGCCCCGAGCACCTGGTCATGAGCTTCCACGGCGTGCCCGAACGCACAGTGAAGCTCGGCGACCCCTACGAAGCCGAGTGCCGGACCACGGCGCGCCTGCTGGCCGAGTGGCTGCAGCTCGAGCCGCAGCAGTACACCCTGAGCTTCCAGTCGCGCTTCGGCAAGGCGAAGTGGCTGGAGCCCTACACGCAGCCGACGGTGGAAGCGCTCGCGCGCCAGGGCGTGAAGCGCCTGGACGTGGTCTGCCCCGGCTTCGTGGCGGACTGCCTGGAGACGCTGGAGGAAATCGGCATGGAAGTGCGCGATGCCTTCCTCGCCAACGGCGGCCAGGAGTACCGCTACATCCCGTGCCTGAACGACGAGACGGAGTGGATCGGTGCGCTGGGCAACATCACGCTGCGCCACCTGGCGGGGTGGGAAACGGCGGGAGCAGAGACGGAGGCAGCGACGTTGGCCAGTTCGTAGGCTGGGGCTGGAGCGAAGCGAAAGCCCAGCGATGCGCGAGCGCAGCGAAGCGCTGGGCTTCGACGTTGGCCCGAACCACCCTACGCCATCACCGCCGCCCTCGCCTCCGCCTGCTCGATGAACCCGCGCACCGGATCGAGCTGCGACGGCACGTTCAGCGCCGGCGCATGGCCGCAGCCCGGAACTTCGACTACGCGGGCGAGGCCCAGCGCGCCGGGGCCGCGCGTGAGCATCTCCGCCGCCGTCTCGGGCAGCACCAGGTCCGATTCCGCGCCGCGCAGCAGCAGCACCGGGATGCGGATGCCGTCGTAGTGCTCCCACAGGTCGTAGTCGCGTGGATGCTCGGTGAACTGGCGCGCCATCGCCGGGTCGTAATGCGGCGTCACGCGGCCATCGGGCAGGCGGCGGGTGGAGGTCTCCGTCAGGCGGCGCCACTGCGCGTCGCTGAGCCAGCCGTAGGGCTTGTACACCTCGCGGAAGAAGGCCTCCAGTTCCGCCATGGTGGCGAAGGCCGGCGGGTCGCCCGCATAGGAGCGGATGCGCTCGATGGCCGGCTGCGCCAGCCGCGGCGCGTTGTCATTGAGCACCAGGCTGAGGATGCGCCCGGCCAGCTGCGGCTGCAGCAGGCCGCCCGCGCACACCGTCCCGATCGCCCCGCCCATGGAGGTGCCGACCCAATGCGCCTGCGCGATCCCCAGCCGGTCGAACAGCTCCGCCGCCAGCCGCGCGTAGAAAGCGAGGCAGTACTCGCGGGCCGGATCGGGGCTCCACTGGCTGAAGCCACGCCCGAGCGTGTCGGGGCAGATCACGCGGAAGCGGTCGCACAGCGACTGCGCCAGTTCGTCCATGTCGCGGCCCGTGCGCGCGAGCCCGTGCCAGGCGATCACGGCCGGCCCGTCGGCGGGGCCCCACTCGGTGAAGTGGATCTCCCGCCCCGCGCAGGCGACGTAGTTGGAAGTGAAGTGCATGCGGGTCCTCTCCCCCGGGGCGCCGGGCGCCCCGCTCCTTTACTGCGGCACGGTCAGTGTGTTTCCTGTGAAGCCGATCCGGTCGCCGGCCGCCGGGGCCGCGCTGATCGGCGGGACGTTCGCCGCCGTCAGTGCCGGCGCGGCGCCCGGCGCGCCACCGCGCGGCGTGGTGCGCACGACCTGGCTCGGCGGCAGCGGGGCTCCATTGCGCAGGTGCGCGTACATCCTGTCCATCGCCTCGTTGAAGTAGACGTGCAGCGGGATGAAGCGGGTGTCGAAGCCGGAGAACGGGATGAAGGTGTCGAAGTGCTGCCCGTTGGTCACTTCGATGTAGCGCAGCCGGCTCTTGCCGCCTTCGCGCACGTGGTTCAGCGCGGTGTACGCGCGGGCGTTGTTGTTCACGGGCACGAGGGCATCGCTGCGGCCGGCGACGATCAGCGTCGGCGTGCCGCGCAGGTCGCCGTCGAACAGCACTTCCGCGATGCCGGCCTGCACGGCCCGGCTCTGCGCCCGCGTCGGCGTGCTGGTCGCGGTGAGCGCTGCGCCGGTGACAGGATCGGTTCCGGTGACCAGCGCGCGCTGGCACAGCGCCGTGTCGAGGCCGAAGTCGGCCGCGCCGGTGGACGCCGACAGCGCGAACTGCCAGGCCTTGGATCCGCCCGGCGAGCGGTCGTACACCGGGGTGACGGGCGTGCCGTTGGCGGTGCCGTTG
>NZ_DASSVG010000019.1:0-13422 GCF_035706265.1 Ramlibacter sp.
CGGGCCGCAGGCGCTGCAGCGCGGATCCGGCCTCGATGCCGCCGCGCTCGCGGCGCTGCGCCCGCACCTGGTGAACCTGCGCGCGGGCAAGTTCTCCAGCGAAGGCGAGATGACCTCGACACCGGAGGAAGTGGACGCGATCTTCGAGCAGCACCTGCCGCGCTGGATGGCGCAACACGGCGACGCCCCGGCGCGCATCGTGTTCTTCGCCCATGGCGGCCTGGTATCGGAAAGCAGCGGGCTGCAGATCGCCCAGCGGCACGTGGGCTGGTGGCTCGCCAACGGCGTCTACCCGATCTACTTCCTCTGGGAGACCGGCTTCTTCGAGACCATCGCGCAGCTGCTCGGGCGCGCCACCGGCGGTGCGCGCGGCCTCACAGATTTCAGCGACTTCCTGATCGAGACGGCGGCGCGCGCGCTGCAAGGCCCGCGCATCTGGGGCGGCATGAAGTGGAGCGCCGAGCGGGCCTCCGATGCGCCCAGCCCCGGCGGGCCGATCGGCGGCGCGTACTACGTGGCGCAGCAGCTGAAGAAGTTCTGCGACCGGCACGGCAACCGCGTCGAGCTGCATGCGGCGGGCCACAGCGCCGGCTCGATCTTCCATGCGTACTTCCTGCCGGCGGCGCAGCAGCTCGGCGCGCCCGCGTTCAGGACGCTGCACCTGCTGGCACCGGCGATCCGCGTCGACACCTTCAAGACCCAGCTGCTGCCGCGCCTGAAGAAAGGCCTGGTGGGCCGCACCACGGTCTACACGATGCTGCGCGACTTCGAGCTGCGCGACAACTGCGCCGCGCTCTATCGCAAGTCGCTGCTGTACCTGATCCACTTCGCGCTGGAGGACCGGCGCAAGACGCCCATCCTCGGCCTGGAGGAAAGCCTGCGCGGCGACGCCGACCTGCGCGGCTTCTTCGGCCTCGACACCGTGCAGCCGGGCGCCAACGAGGTGATCTGGTCGCAGAGTCCTTCCGACACCGGCCGCTCGGCCAGCCGGGCGACGAGCCACGGCGACTTCGACGACGACGCGCCCACCATGAACAGCATCGTGCGCCGGGTGCTGGACAAGGCGGACGCCGACGCGATCCAGGAGTTCCCGGCGCGCGCACGGGCGGCCCGTGGCTGGGACGAGGAGGTGGACTGGCCGCAAGGCTTCGCGCCCGCCGGCGCCGGGCCGGCCCGCTGGAGCTGGCCCTGGACGCCGCCGTGGGCGGCGAGCCCGCCCGCGGGGCCGGTGCCGCCCTATGTACCGCCGGAAGCGCCGCCTCCCGCCTCGCCTTATGTGCCGTCGCAAGGCGCAACGCAAGCGCCAGCGCCCGCACCGCAACCAGGCACGATGGCGACCGGCCGGCGCACCGCCCTCTGCATCGGCGTCGACGACTACCCGAACCCGCAGCACCGCCTGAGCGGCTGCGTCAACGACGCCCAGACGTGGGCGCGGGCGCTGCAGCAACTGGGCTTCGAGACGCGCCTGCTGGTGAACGGCCAGGCCACCCGCGACGGCATCGATGCCGCCCTGCGGGCGCTGGTCGGTGGCAGCCGCGCCGGCGACGTGATCGTCGTGCAGTACGCGGGCCACGGCACCCACGTCGCCGACCTCGACGGCGACGAGACCGACGGCCGCGACGAGGCCCTGTGCCCGGTCGACTTCGCCAGCGGCGCGCTCTTCATCGACGACGACATCGCCAAGGTCTTCGCCGCCTTGCCCGAAGGCGTGAACCTCACGGTGTTCATGGACTGCTGCCATTCCGGCACCAACACGCGCTTCGCCGTCGGCCTGGAGCCGGGCGCGCTGGCGCCGCCGCCCGGCGCCCAGGCGCGCTACGTACCCGCGAGTCCCGAGCTCGATGCGGCGCACGCCGAGTACCGGCGCCAGAACCAGATGCTGTCGCGCGCGGTGCGCGCCGGCGGCACCGGCGGTGAAGAGGCGATGCGGCACGTCAAGTTCTCGGCCTGCCTCGACAGCGAAGTGGCGCTGGAAAGCGGCGGCAACGGCGAGTTCACCCGCCGCGCCGCGCGCGTGCTCGCCCGCGGCATCCAGGGCCTGAGCAACGAGGCCTTCCTGCAGGCCGTGCTCACCGAGTTCGGCAGCAACGCGCAGCAGCGCCCGATGCTCGATTGCGCCTCGGCCTCGCGCTCCGCCCCGCTGCTGTTGCCGCTCGCAGGCGGCCAGCGCACGGACCAGGCCGCCGCCTCCGGCGCCGCAGCCGCGCAGCCCTCGGCCGACGCACGCGATGCCGCGCTGCTGCACGCCGTGCAGGTGCTGGCCGAGTCGGTGCAGCTGCTCGCGCGGCGCTGAGCATGACGCAGCAGCCGGCCGCCACGACGGCGCAGGCAGTGGCCGCCGATGCGGCCACCCGCGGCGAGGCGGAGGAGGACACGCGCGCGCTGCCGACGGGCACGCGCTATCCGGGCGAAGGCAGCCTCTATACCATCGGCGAGGGCGTGCTGCGCGCGCCGCTGCAGCCGCACGAGCGCCAGCCCGACGAGCCGCTCTACCGGCCGCTGCGCATCTTCACGGTCGATCCGGCGCAGTCGCGGCTGGAAGGCGCCGTCGCCACCGTCAACGTCGCCTACGAGCCGCTCGAGCCCGGCCCCACCGGCGCGTTGCTGGCGGTGGTGGACACCGATCCCGCCACCGGCGGCAGCCTGCGCCAGGCGAACCTCGACGAGCGCAACGTGCTGATGGCGGACGGCTACGATCCCTCGCCCTCGGACCCGCGCTTCCACCAGCAGATGGTCTACGCCGTCTGCAGCAACGTCTATTCCGCCTTCCGCACCGCGCTCGGGCGCACGCCCGGCTGGAGCTTCGGCGACGCGGCGCAGCCCGCGCGGCTCGTGATCCGGCCGCATGCCGCGCCGGAGGCCAACGCCTGGTACGAGCGCGTGGACGGGCGCGGCGAGCTGCACTTCGGCTACTTCTCCGCCGGCGAGCATCCGACCGACCGCACGCTCGCCGGCGGCATCGTGTTCACCTGCCTGTCGCACGACATCGTGGTGCACGAGATGACGCACGCGCTGCTGGACGGCCTGCGCGCGCACTTCATGGTGCCCACCAACCCGGACGTGATCGCCTTCCACGAAGCCTTCGCCGACCTGGTGGCGGTGTTCCAGCATTTCAGCTACCCGGAGGTGGTGCGCACGGCCATCCGGCAGTGCCGCGGCGCGCTGGAACAGGCGGCCTTGCTGGGCCAGGTGGCCAGCCAGTTCAGCCGCTCGAGCGGCTGCCAGGGACCGTTGCGCACGGCGCTGGAAGAGGGCGCCGAGCCGCGCCCGTACCGCGAGGACCTGGAGCCCCACGCGCTGGGCGCCGTGCTCGTGAGCGCGGTGTTCGAAGCCTTCACGACGGCTTTTCGCCGCAAGACCGAGGCGCTGGTGCGGCTCGCCTCGGGCGGCACCGGCATCCTGCCGCCGGGCGAACTGCCGCACGACCTGCAGCAGCTGCTGGCCGACAAGGCCGGCAAGCTCGCGAGCCAGTTCCTCGCGATGTGCATCCGCGCGATCGACTACTGCCCGCCCACCGGCCTGACCTTCGGCGACTTCCTGCGTGCGCTGATCACGGCCGACTACGACCTGGTGCCGGACGACCCGCTGGACTACCGCGGCGCGCTGGTGGACGCCTTCCGCCGGCGCCGCATCTATCCGCGTTCGGCCCAGCACCTGTCGGAGGACGCGCTGCTGTGGAAGCCGCCGCGCGTGGAGCTGCCGCCGGTGCGCGGCCTCGACTTCGCCACCCTGCGCTTCCAGGGCGATCCGGCGCAGGCCGCCAGCGTCGACGAGCTGCGGCGCCAGGCCGCGGCGCTGGGGCGCTTCGTCACGCGGCGCGAATGGCTGGCGGAGTTTGGGTTGGTGGCCGGCGACGACCCGCGGCTCGGCCCGCACACGGTCGACCTGCCCACGGTGGAATCGATCCGCACCGCGCGGCGCGCGGGCCCGAACGGGCAGATCGTGTTCGACCTCGTGGCCGAGGTCACGCAGGCCATGCACGTGGCGCCCACGGCAGAAGGCCCCGGCTTCACGCACCACGGCGGCTGCACGGTGATCCTCTCGCCCCAGGGCGAGGTGCGCTACGCGGTGGTCAAGAGCGTGCTCGGCGCCGGCCGGGTGGAGCGCCGCCGTGACTTCCTGCTCACTCCGCTGGGCAGCCGCTTCTGGCAACGCGATGGCGACTGGCTGCGCGCGCGCACGGGCCTGTTCCGCCTGGTGCACGAGCAGATGCACGTCGCGTATCCTTAGGGCAACGCCCCACAGGCCGTTCGGGTCAGTCCCGAGCCTCAGCGCGGCCGAGCAGTAGTACCCTGTAACAAGAGGTGGCCGCGCCAGACGGCCCCCGCGCTCGTTGCCAGGAGGATCCCCATGCGCACCCTTGCCTGCACGCTGCTGCTTGCCGCGGCGCCCGTCCTCGCCCAGGACATCGTGATCGGGCAGTCCGCGCCGCTCACCGGCGGCAATGCCGAACTGGGCAACGACATCCGCAACGGCGCGCTCGCGTACTTCCGGAAGGTCAACGAGGCCGGCGGCATCGGCGGCGCCAGGATCAAGCTGGTGACGCTCGACGACCACAACGAGACCAAGCTCTCGGCCGAGAACACGCAGAAGCTGCTGTCGGACCACAACGCGCTGGCGCTGTTCGGGTATGCCTCCTCCACCCTCAGCATCCCCGCGATGCCGGCGGTGCTCGAACACCGGGTGCCGTTCTTCGCGCCCTTCACCGGCGCGGACACGATCCGCAAGCAGAACGACTACGTCTACACGGTGCGCGCCACCTATGCCGACGAGATCGGCAAGATCGTCAACTTCTGGGGCAACCTGGGCAACACCAAGATCACGGTGCTGCACTACGACGACACGGTCGGCAAGCAGAACTTCGAGACCGTCGCCAACGTGCTGAAGAAGTTCGACCGCAAGCCGGTGTCGGTGTCGATCAAGCGCAACGCGGAGGTCACCGACGCCAGCGTGCGCGACGTGATCGCCTCCGATCCCAACGTGCTGGTGGTCACCACGCTGTATGCGCCGGCGGCGCAGATGCTCAAGAAGCTCAAGGCGCAGGGCCGCGTCTACATGACCACCAGCCTGTCCTTCGCCGGTGCCAGCCAGCTGGCCAAGGCGCTGGGGCCGGATGCGCTCGGCGTGTCGGTCGCCATCACCGTGCCGACACCGCGCTCGCAGACCATTCCCGTGGTGCGCGAGTGCAGCGAGGCCTGGGCGGCCGACGGCCACAAGGAACCGATGTCGGTGACGGCGCTGGAGTCGTGCATCGCCGCCAAGGTGCTGACGGAGGGCATGAAGCGCGCCGGCACCAACCTCACGCGCGCGTCGCTGCACAAGTCGCTGTCGGCGCTGGGCCGCTACGATACCGGCGGCTACGTGGTCGACTTCAAGCCCAACTTCCGCCACGGCGGCAGCTACGTCGGCATGGCGCTGCTGAAGCCGAACGGCGAAGTGCGCGACTGACGCGAGCCCCGCGCGCGCTCACCCCAGCACGGGGTGGTCCGGCAGTTCGTTGGGATTGGCCTCGCCCGCGCGCAACGGGAAGTGCCGCTCCAGCAGGGCGGTGACGGCGTCGACGGCCTGCACCAGCCCTTCCTCGTAGCGGCCGGCGCGGAAGCACTCGCGCATGCCCTGCACGATCTGCTGCCACTGCTCGTGCGGCACGTGGCGCGCCAGGCCGCGGTCGGCCACCACTTCGATGGCGTGCTCGGCCAGCAGCAGGTAGATCAGCACGCCGTTGTTCTGCTCCGTGTCCCACACGCCCAGCTTGCCGAACATGGCGATGGCGCGTTCGCGCGGCGTGGCATCGCGCCAGAGGTAGCTGAGCGGCAGGCCGGCCTCGATGTAGATGCGGATCTCGCCGCTGTGGCGCCGCTCGCTCGCGGCCACGCGCTCGGCCAGCCGCTGCGCCAGCGGGGGCGGCACGGCGCGCCGCGTGTCGGCGTCGTCCAGCCAGCGATGGCGCAAGAGGCGTCTGAAGCGCTGCATCATCACCAGTCTCCCGAGGCGCCGCCGCCGCCGAAATCGCCGCCCCCGCCCGATCCGAAGCCGCCACCGCCGCCCCAGCCGCCGCGACCGCCCCAGCCGCCGTGCCCGCCGCCGAAGCCGCCGGGAAAGATCACCGGGCCGCCCCAGCCGCGCCGCCGGCGGCCGCCGAAGGGGCTGCCGGTGACCAGCGACCACAGCAGGGCGACGATGCCGGCGATCACGGCCACCACGATGCTGGAGGTGAAGAGCAGGGCCAGGAAGCCGGCACCGCCGCCGGTGACGAGCGAGCCGAGCTTGCGCCCGAACATGCCGCGCAGCACGGCGCCCGCGATCGGCACGCCGATGAAGAGGAAGACCGCGAGGTCGAACCAGTCGAAGCCCGCGGCGCCCTGCGGCTGCGTGCCGGTGCGCGGTTGCGCAGGCGCCGGCAGCGGCTCGCCCGAGATGCGCGCAATCAACTGGTCGATGCCGGCCTGCAGGCCGCCCGCGAAATCGCCCTGGCGGAAGCGGGGCGTGATCGCGTCATCGATGATCTGCTTGGCCGCCAAGTCCGGCACCGCGCCTTCGAGCGTCTTGGCCACCTCGATGCGCACGCGCCGGTCGTCCTTGGCGACGATCACCACGATGCCGTCGCCCACCTCCTTGCGGCCGATCTTCCAGGCGTTGGCGACGCGGTTGGCGTAGCTCGCGATGTCTTCCGGCTGCGTGGTGGGCACCATCAGCACCACGATCTGCGTGCCCTTCTTCTGCTCGAAGGCAGCGAGCTTGTCCTCCAGCCCCTTGCGCTGGATCGCGTCGAGCGTGTTGGTCTGGTCGATGACGCGCGCCGTGAGCTCGGGCACCGGCAGCACGTCCTGCGCGCGCACGCCGAAGGCGGCGAGCAGCGCGAGGAGGAACGCGAGCGCGAGTCTCAAGGCCTCGTCAGCGCGTGACCGTGCCCGTGGGCGGCGTACTGGGCGCGGGCGCGGTCGGCGCTGCCGGTGCGGCCGGCGTCGCGGGTGCAGCGGGCGCGGTCGGCCGGCCGAAATCCACCGTCGGCGGCACCGAGATCTGGGCCTCGTTCTGCACCGTGAAGCTGGCCTTGGGCTCGTAGTGGAACACCATGGCCGTGAGGTTGGTGGGGAAGCTGCGCGCGAGCACGTTGTACTGCTGCACTGCCTGGATGTAGCGGTTGCGTGCCACGGTGATGCGGTTCTCGGTGCCTTCGAGCTGCACCCGCAGGTCGCGGAAGGACTGGTTGGCCTTCAGGTCGGGGTAGCGTTCGCTCACCACCAGCAGGCGCGACAGCGCGCTGGAAAGCTCGCCCTGGGCCTGCTGGAACTTCTGGAAGGCCTCGGGGTTGTTCAGCGTCTCGGGCGTGACCTGCACCGAAGTCGCCTTGGCGCGTGCCTCGATCACCTGGCGCAGCGTCTCCTGCTCGAAGTTCGCTTCGCCTTTCACGGTGGCCACCAGGTTGGGCACCAGGTCGGCGCGGCGCTGGTACTGGTTCAGCACCTCGCTCCAGGCCGACTTGGTCTGTTCGTCCAGCCGCTGGAAGTCGTTGTAGCCGCACCCGGACAGCGATGCGAGCAGAGCCAGGATGGGCAGCCACTTCTTCATGTCGGTTTCCTTGTCCCTTGGCAGAACTTGTGGACGGTAGCATAGGTGGGATGCGGCAGGACCCGCTTCAAGTGTTGCAGGCGGCGTCGCGTTCCGTGCCCACGGCGCGAAGGCCGCGACTGCTCATCGCCGGTGCGACCGGAGCGCTCGGCAACGAAGTGCTGCGGCGGCTCGCCGGCTCCTCCGTCTACGCGCAGACGCAAGTCCTCGCACGCGAGCCGATCACCGAAGGCATGCGCAACGTGCAGACCCTGCTCGTGGCCGGTGAAGACCCGGCGCAGTGGCCGCCCGCGCAGGCCGACGTGGGCGTGGTGCTGTTCGATCCGCCGCGCATGTTCTACCAGCGCGAGCGCGCGCTCTGGACGCCGGCGCCCGAGCAACTGCCCGCGTTGGCGCGCTGGCTGCGCGCCGGCGGCGTGCGCACGCTGGCGGTGGTGCTGCCGCATGCGCCCGGGCGGCTGCCGGAGGCGCTCAAGCGCGGGCTGGCCAACCTCGACGAGCAGGCGGTCGCCAGCCTCGGCTTCGAGCGCTTGCTGATCGTGCGCTCGGCGCAGAAGCTCGCTGCCGCACCGGCCGGCCATCCGCTGAAACGGCTGGCGCACTGGATGCTGGCCGTGTTCAAGTACATGGTGCCGTCCGCGGAGCAGCCGGTGCGCGCCGTCAAGGTGGCGGAGCTGCTCTCCGCCGCCTTGCGGAGGGCGCCGCCCGGCATTCACGTTGCCGCGCCGGAGCTGGTGTGGCAGGCTTCACAGGGACAGCTGGAGGATGTCGTGCGACGCTGGCTGGGATGAGCAAGCTCCGGCACAATCGGAGGTAGATGTAACGATGCGCAACTCGAAGCTCCAGGCCGCCAGTCTCGAAGGCGATGCCGACGATGTGGAAGCGGCCTTCTACGATGCCCTGCAGCGCGGGGACATCGAGAAGCTGATGGCCTGCTGGGCGGACGAGGACGACATTTTCTGCATCCATCCGGGCGGGCCGCGTGTGGTGGGCGCAACAGCCATCCGGGCCACCTTCGAGGCCATGTTCGGCGACGGCGGCAGGGTGCGGGCCTGGCCCGAGCGGGTGCGGAAGATCGTCTCGGTGGCCAGTGCGGTGCACACCCTGGTCGAGCGGGTGGAGGTGCTCACGGCCGGCGGCCCCACCAACGCGTGGGTGATCGCCACCAACGTCTACCAGCGCACGGCCCAGGGCTGGCGCATGGTGGCCCATCACGCGAGCCCGGGCACGACGAGCGAGATCCAGGAAGTGTCGGATGCCCCATCGGTCCTCCACTAGCACCTTCCTTCAGCACTACACGGCGCCCGCGTGGCTGCCGGGCGGCAACCTGCAGACGATCTGGCCGGCGCTGTTCGCGCACCGCACGCGCGGCCCCGTGCCGGCCTACCGCCGCGAGCGCTGGACCACGCCCGACGGCGATTTCGTCGACCTCGACTTCCTCGCCAGCGAGGTCTCCGCGCACCGGCCGCTGATCGTGCTGTTCCACGGCCTCGAGGGCTCCTCGCGCAGCCACTACTCGGAAGCCTTCGCCGACGTGGCCTGGCGCGGCAAGCTCACCTACGTGGTGCCGCACTTCCGCGGCTGCAGCGGCGAGCCCAATCTCGCGCCGCGCGCGTACCACTCGGGCGACCACGAGGAAATCGATTTCATCCTGCGCCGGCTGCGCCAGCGCCACAAGGGGCCGATCGTGGCGGTGGGCGTCTCGCTGGGCGGCAACGCGCTGCTGCGCTGGGCGGCCGAGGCGGGCGAGGGCGCAGGCGCCGTGGCGCAGGCGGTGGCCTCGGTCTGCTCGCCGCTGGACCTCGCGGCCGGCGGGCACCGCATCGGCAAGGGCTTCAACCGCATGGTGTACACCACCATGTTCCTGCACACCATGAAGCCCAAGGCGCTGCAGAAGTGGGCCCAGCACCCGGGCCTGTTCGACCGCGAGGCGCTGCTGCGCGCGCGCGACCTCTACGAGTTCGACAACATCTTCACCGCGCCGGTGCACGGCTTCACCAGCGCCGAGGACTACTGGACGCGCGCCTCGGCCAAGCCGCACCTGCACCGCATCCGCATCCCGGCGCTGGCGCTCAACGCGCTCAACGATCCCTTCGTGCCGGCGGCGAGCCTGCCGCAGCCGAAGGACGTGAGCGCCAGCGTGACCCTGTGGCAGCCGCCCGAGGGCGGCCACGTCGGCTTCCCCACCGGGCGCTTCCCCGGCCACGTGACGGCGATGCCGGAGGCGGTGACGGCCTGGCTGCTGCAGGCTTCGGGCATCACGCCGCACGTGCCGCAGGCGTGGCCCGACCACCCGATGACGGTGCCCGCGCGGCTGTGAAGCCCGGCGCGCCTCAGGCCTTGCGCTTCAACTGCTCCACCAGCGCGTCCTTGTAGTTGCGCGCCTGCGCCGCATAGAACTCCTGCACCAGCGCGAGCAGCTGGTCGGCGAAGATGTCGATCAGCTTGTCGGCCATCCTCTCCTGCATCTTGATCATCAGCTCCTTTTCGGCGGTGAACTGGTAGGTGTCGTAGACCGAGTCCAGCTTGGTCTTGGCCGTCTCCGCGCACAGCACGGCGACGTCGGTCTGCTGCATGTGCATCTGGAACTTCACGAGCCGGGCGCTGATCTCGGTTTCCTGGTAGCCGGTGATCACGCCGAAGTAGTTGAAGGTCTGGTTCTGCTTGGCTGTACTTGACGAGATTGCCCTGGGAGGCCTTCAGCGCGCCGATGACGGCTTCCTTCAGGCCCGGCACGCCCTGGATGTTGACGATCTTCTCGACGGCGTCGGCGTCCGCCTTCAACAGGAAGTCGTCCTTCACGTAGGTGTTGCTCTGCTCTTCTGCACCATGTTCTGGCACACCGCCATGATCATCGAGCACTTCTTGTAGTCCGCCTGCGACATGGTGCCCTGCACGTTCACATCATGCGCCGCACGCAAGTCACTCTAGGAAAGGCCGGGCCCCGCTGCCATCGCGCGCATGCGGCAGCGGCTCGCGCCCATGCGCGATGCCGCGGCTCACACCCAGCCGGCCAGCCGCGCCTGGTACACGGCCTCGCCCCGCGAATGCACTTCCAGCTTGCGGTAGATCCGCTTGACGTGCGAGACCACCGTGTGGCGCGAGACTTCCAGGGTGCGCGCGATGGATGGGGGCGGCGATCGTGCCGTGCAGGCTGTCCTTCAGCAGGTAGCCGCGCGCCCCGGCGGCGAAGCTCTCGCGAACGTGGCGGTCGTCGTCGAGGTGGGTGGCCACGAGCACCCCGCAGTCCGCGCGCCGGGCGACGGCATGGCGGATCACGTCGATGCCGCTGCCATCGGGCAGGTCGACTTCGCTGACCACCACATCCGGCCGCAGCGCGTCGATGAGTGCCGCCGCGGCGCCGAAGGTGCGGACGGCGCCGCACAGGCGCAGCTGCTCCGCGTCCAGCACGGCGTCGGCGAAGCGCCGCAGGAACGGCGCCTCGTGGTCGACGATCAGCGTGCTGACGGCCATGCCCCTCACCCTGGCAAGGATTTTCCCATCGCACGCCGGTCGCGCGCGCCTCCCACCGTTGAGGAAATTTCCTAACGCGACTGCGCCACGCCGCGTGCAGGCCGGGCTGGCTTGCGGGGGGCGGATGCAGGGGCCGCCGCGCCGGCCGCAGGCAGCGCGCCGGTGGCCGGCCGCCAGCGCGGCACCCAGACGTTGGTGCCCGCCGTCGGCGTGCCCACGGTGGCGGTGGCCACCGGCGAGAAGGCCGCTGCGATCAGCGGGCCGGTCGGCACCGCCGCCTGCGGCATCGCGCCGGCACTGGCCGGTGCCATCGGCGCGCCGGCGGCGGCCGCTGCGGCCGGCGGCCAGGCGAACTCGGAGGCCGGGCGCGGCGTGCCGAGCGGGGTGGTGGCCTTGCCGAGCTTCACGGCCGCCATGTCCTCCTCGCTCGGGTACAGGCCCATCAGGTAGTAGTCGAACACGCGGCGCGCGATCGGCGCGGCGTTGGCGGCGCCGAAGCCGGCGTTCTCGACGATCATGCCGATCGCGATCTTCGGATCCTCGGCCGGCGCGTAGGCGATGTAGAGCGCGTGGTCGCGGTGCCGCTCCTCGGTGTTGGCGTGGCTGTACTTGGCGCCCTGCGCGATGCCCACCACCTGCGCCGTGCCGGTCTTGCCGCCGCTCGTGTACTGCGCGCCGCGGAAGGCGGCCGCCGACGTGCCCTCGATGGTCACGCCCACCATGGCCTTGCGGATGATCGCCAGGTTCTCCGGCTTGGCGGTGAGCTGGCCGACCTGCTGCGGCGCGACCGGGTGGGCCTGCTTGGTGACCGAGTCCACGATCTCCTTCACCATGTGCGGCTTCATGCGCGCGCCCTGCGGATTGGAGATGGTCGCCATCGCGGTGGCGAGCTGCAGCGGCGTGAAGTTGTTGTAGCCCTGGCCGATGCCCAGGGAGATGGTCTCGCCGGCATACCACTTCTGCTGCTCGGGGCGGCGGTAGGCCTTGCGCTTCCACTCGGTGGAGGGCAGCAGTCCCTTGGACTCGCCGTGGATGTCGATGCCGGTGATCTCGCCGAAGCCGAAGTGCGACAGCTGCTCGTGCATCAGGTCCACGCCCATGTCGTTGGCGAGGATGTAGTAGTAGGTGTCGCAGGACTGGACGATGGAGCGGTACATGTCCACCGTGCCGTGGCCGCCGGGCTTGTCGTCGCGGAACTGGTGGCCGCCGAACCAGAAGTAGCCGGGATCGCTGATCGCCTGCTCGGGCCGGCGCTTGCCGGTCTCCAGCGCCGCCAGTGCCATGAAGGGCTTGAAGGTGGAGCCGGGCGGATAGGTTCCGCGCAGGGCGCGGTTGAGCAGCGGCTTGTCGAGCGACTCGTTGAGCGCCTGCCAGTTCTCCTGGTCGATGCCGTCGACGAACAGGTTGGGGTCGAAGGTGGGCTTGCTGACGAAGGCCAGCACCTCGCCCGTCCGCGGGTCGATCGCGACGAAGGCGCCGCGGCGGTCGCCGTACAGGTCTTCCACCAGCTTCTGCAGCTTGATGTCGATCGACAGCTTCACCGTGTCGCCCGGCGTGGCCGGCGTGGAGGCCAGCTTGCGCACGGCGCGGCCGCCGGCGGACGTCTCGACCTGCTCCACGCCCGTGATGCCGTGCAGCTGCTTCTCGTAGCTCTGCTCCACGCCCAGCTTGCCGATGTATTCGGTGCCGCGGTAGTTGGCCTGCTCGTCCTCCGGCCAGTCCTCCATCTGCTTCTTCTCGGACTGGTTGACGCGGCCGATGTAGCCGATGGCGTGGCTGGCGAGCTCGCCCCAGGGATAGCTGCGGAACAGGCGGGCCTTGATGTCGACGCCGGGGAAGCGGAAGCGCTGCACCGTGAAGCGCGCCACCTCCTCGTCGGTGAGCTTGGTGCGCAGCGGCACCGAGTCGATGCTCTTGCTTTCCTCCAGCAGCTTGCGGAAGCGCCGCTTGTCGCGCGCCCCGATCTCGATCACGTGCGACAGCTGCTCGATCACCGTGTCCAGCGGCTGCGCCAGGCGCGAGGGCGTGATCTCCAGCGTGTAGGCCGAGTAGTTGCTCGCCAGCACGATGCCGTTGCGGTCGACGATCAGCCCGCGGTTGGGCACGATCGGCACGATGGCGGTGCGGTTGGCCTCGGCCTGCTCGTCGAATTCCTCGTGCCGGACCACCTGCAGGACCACCAGGCGCGCCACCAGCAGCAGGAACAGCACGAGTACCGCGACGCTGGCGACCAGCACGCGGCCGCGGAATTTCGACAGGTCGGCTTCGACGTTTCTGAGCTCGGTCATACGGCGTTGAGCATTCAGCGTTCGGCGTTGGGCGAGGCATTCACGTTGAACGCCCAACGCTCAACGCCCAACCTCACAGAGGTCGATT